>VGBQ01000005.1 GCA_016870425.1 Actinomycetota bacterium
GCCGAGCTTGGCGCGTCACCGGAGATCGTCGCCTCGCTGGCGTCGGCGGGCATCGAGCGAGCATTTCCCATCCAGGCCATGACCTTGCCGCTCGCTCTGGAGGGCCGCGACCTCATCGGCCAGGCGAAGACCGGCACCGGCAAGACGCTGGGCTTTGGCATCCCCCTGCTCCAGCGCATCGAGCGCGATGACACGCCGGGGGCCGCTCCTCAAGCCCTCGTCGTCGTGCCGACACGGGAGTTGTGCGTCCAGGTCGCCGGCGACCTCGAGCAGGCGGGGGCCCGTCAGCGCACCCGCGTGCTGAGTGTGTACGGCGGGCGTTCCTACGAGCCTCAGGTCGAGGCCCTGGCCACCGGGGTCGAGGTGGTCGTCGGCACGCCGGGGCGCCTCATCGATCTCGTGCAACGCCGTTCGCTCGACCTGTCGCGTGTGCGTGTCCTCGTCCTCGACGAGGCTGACGAGATGCTCGACATGGGATTCCTCCCGGATGTCGAGCGCATCGTCGCGGAGCTGCCCGCGCAACGCCAGACCATGCTCTTCTCCGCCACCATGCCGGGGCAGATCGTTGCCCTTGCCCGTCGCTACATGCAGCAGCCGACCCACATCCGTGCTGCCGATCCCGGAGATGACCGGGCGACCGTGGACGCCATCGAGCAGCACGTGTGGCGCGCCCACCCGATGGACAAGATCGAGCTGCTGGCGCGCGTGCTCCAGGCCGACGGTCGCGGCCTCACGATGATCTTCACCCGCACGAAGCGCAAGGCGCAGAAGATCGCCGACGAGCTCACCGATCGCGGGTTCGCGGTCGGGTCCGTGCATGGGGATCTCGGCCAGGGGGCGCGCGAGCAGGCACTGCGTGCCTTCCGCAACGGCAAGGTCGATGTGCTCGTGGCCACCGACGTCGCTGCCCGCGGCATCGACGTCGACGGAGTGACCCACGTCATCAACTACGAGTGCCCCGACGACGAGAAGACCTACCTGCACCGCATCGGACGCACCGGTCGGGCCGGCGCGAGCGGTGTCGCGGTGACCCTCGTCGACTGGGAGGACATCGCCCGCTGGCAGATGATCGACAAGATCCTGGGGCTGCCGTTCAAGGACCCCCTCGAGACCTACTCCACATCCGATCACGTCTACACCGGCCTGGGCATCCCCCGCGACATCACGGGTCGACTGGCCAAGGACAAGCAGACGCGCGCGGGCCTGCAGGCCGAGGAGGTTGAGGACCTCGGCGAGACCGGCAAGCGCAAGCCCGCTGCCGCGCGTCCCCGCAGCACCTCACCTCGCAGGTCGTCACGCGGCACGGCCAGGGACTCCGGGCGCGACCGCGCGGCTCGACCCGCCACGTCGGAGGCGCCCGCCGAAGGCAGCACCAAGGCCAGGCGCCGTCGTCGGCGGACCAAGCGCGGCGGCGCGCCTGCCCAGGGCGAGTAGTCCCCCTAGGTGAGGTAGCCCCACTCGCGCAACGCCTCGACCAGCCCCGGTGACGTCGCGAGCCGGAGGATCTCCACCGGGTCGCACCAGCGTGCCTCGTCGGCATCATCTGCCGCTCGCGGCTCGCCTTCGCCAGTGAAGGCAAAATCAGCGATGAGATACGTCGTCCCGGCGCCGCTGTCGCGCTCGACGATGCCGGCGAACTCCGCGTCCGTCGCGCGCACACCCGTCTCCTCCCGCACTTCGCGGGCGGCGGCCGCATCCCATGACTCCTCGTCCTCGACACGTCCACCGGGGAGGGACCACAGGCCACGGGATGGTGCCTGACCGCGCCGGACCAGGAGGAGACGTCCACTCCCATCACGCACGATGCCACCCGCGCAGGGCACGCTCCACGTGACCGGCGCACCGGCCGGAGGTGTCGTGCCCCAGGGCACCTCGATGCCTGGAGGCAGACCATCGATGCCCGGCCATGTCGTCATGGTGAGCGTGAAGCGGTGCTGTGCCTCCGGGCGCTCCGCCACCGGCTCCAGCGCGATGTGCACCAGGGGGCTGTCGCGCGTGGCCTGACCACCCAGTTCCTCGAGTGTCGAGCGGATCCCGTCACGGGTCTCCTGCGGAAGGTAGAGCCACATCGCCGAGTGCCACACGACCAGTGTCGTGCCCGGCTGGAGCACCAGGCCGCGCACGTACTCCAGCGCATCGGCCGCGACGATCGCGACCTGCACTCCCGCGGCGATCTCCAGCGCCGCGCGCAGACGCTCGAAGCGGTCGAGGTGATCAGGCCAGACAAAGGAGGTGAGCACGAGCCTGCCCTGTGTGCTACTCGCATCCACCGGAGCAAGGTCGCACCCGGAGCGTTCGGCAATGCGCGGCACACCACCCCACTCCGGATGATCCCCGGGGACCACCCCTGCCTCCATCAGTGCATCGACCCGCAGTGACAGGCCCGCCGAGCAGCCGATCTCATGGAGCCGCACCGGCAATCCAAAGCCTCGCTGCACGCGTCGGAGGAGTGCTCCCAAGCCCACTGTGCGACCGACCTCGTTGGTCTGGGGCACACGAGCCAGCGCGTCGGCGACGACCTCGCGATGCTCGGCGACGGCCGAGAGGAAGGCGCGGCGCAGCCGCTCGCGTCCCGCGTCGTCGCGCGGCGGGGTGCCACCGGTCGTCGACAGGAAGACCGCCACCCCGGGGGCCTCGCGCATCAGCGCCAGCCGGTGGACGGCTGCGAGGAGTCGCAAGGGGATCATGTCGCCGACGCGGGCGTCGGCGTACGGCGCGAGCAGCGAGGCCAGCGGCTCCTCCTCCGACCACTGCGCAACGCAGGAGGCCAGGTCGGCGTAGGTCGGTGCACCGAGGCGCTCGCACGAAGCAGCGATGTCCACGAAGATGTCCCGGATACCCGGTCGGCTGTCGCGGCTCGGCTTCACCAGGCCAGCGTAGGCGCGTCGAGGCCCGGCGCGCCGGAGCTGCCTACTGGGCCGAAACCACCCCCGGGACCCGCCGTCGGCGTACTCTGAGCGCCCATGAGCGGCAGGCGCATCCTCTACGGAATCAACGGCGTGATCGCGGGATTCGGAGCCCTCTTCTCCTTCACGCTCACGGTGCTCGGCACCTACCCCAGCGAGAACACCAATCCCACGGCGCTGGGGTTCGCCGGCCAGGGGCTCCTCGGCCGCGTGTTCGACTACTTCACCTACTTCACCCTGTGGTCGAACATCCTGGTTGCCATCGTGATGCTCATGCTCTTCGCGAGACCAGACCGCGACAGTTTCTGGTTCCGTGTCTTCCGCCTGGACAGCGTGCTCATGATCGTGGTCACGGGGATCATCTACAACGCCGTGCTCGCGGCCACCGCCAAGAATCAGGGCCTGGAGGTGTGGACCAACTTCTTCCTCCATGTTCTCACGCCCATTGTGACGTTCGTCGTCTGGCTCATCGCGGGACCGAGGGGCTGGATCTCGTGGCGCATCATCGGGGCCAGCCTCATCCTGCCCATCGCGTGGTTGGTCTTCGCGCTCGTTCGCGGGGCCTTCATCGGGGCCTACCCCTACGGCTTCCTCGACGTCGCGACATACGGCTACGGCACGGTGCTCACCAACGTCGCCGGCATCGTGGTCTTCGCCGTCGTGCTGTGCCTGATCTTCTGGGGGATTGACGCGGTCATCTCGCGTCTCACCCGGGGCAGGGCCCAGGTCGTCGCCTAGCCGCGGGTCTTGTAGTCCTCGAGAAGCCGCCGGGCGATGATCATCTTCTGGATGTCGGCCGTGCCCTCGCCGATCATGAGCATGGGCGCCTCGCGGTAGAGACGCTCAATCTCGTACTCCTTGGAGTAGCCGTAGCCGCCGTGGATGCGGAAGGAGTCCTCAACGACCTCCTTGCAGTACTCACTGGCAAGCAACTTGGCCATGCCAGCCTCAAGGTCATTGCGCTCACCTGAGTCCTTCTTGCGCGCGGCCATCACCATCATCTGGTGCGCGGCCTCGACCTTGGTGCCCATGTCCGCCAGGCGGAAGGCCACGGCCTGATGCTCAGCGATGGGCTTGCCGAAGGTGACACGCTGCTGGGCGTAGTCGACGCCGAGTTCGAAGGCGCGGCGCGCCAGCCCGCACGCGCGCGCAGCGACGTTGACTCGGCCCACCTCGACCCCGTCCATCATCTGGTAGAAGCCGCGGCCGGGCTCCCCGCCCAGGATCGCTGATGCGGGCAGACGGAGGTCGTCCATGACCAACTCGGTCGTGTCGACGCCCTTGTAGCCCATCTTCTCGATCTTGCCGGGGATGGTGAGACCCGGACGCACCTCGCCGAATCCGGCGGGCTTTTCCACAAGGAATGCCGTCATGCGCTTGTAGACCGAGGAGCCCTCCGGGGCATCGCCGTCGGTGCGCACGAGGACCGCCACCAGCGTGGAGCTGCCCCCATTGGTGAGCCACATCTTCTGGCCGTTGAGGACGTAGTCGTCTCCGTCACGCACCGCACGGGACTGGATCGCCGCGACGTCCGAGCCGCATCCCGGCTCGCTCATCGAGAAGGCGCCACGAATTTCTCCGGTCGCCATGCGCGGGAGGTAGTGGGCCTTCTGCTCCTCCGTGCCGTGGTGCATCACCATCCACGCGACGATGAAGTGGGTGTTGATGACACCCGACACGCTCATCCAGCCGCGCGCGATTTCCTCGACGACCAGGGCGTAGGTCAGCAGGGACTCTCCGAGACCGCCGTACTCCTCGGGGATCATCAGGCCGAAGACACCCAGGTCCTTCAGGCCCTCGACGATGTCCGCGGGGTATTCGTCCTTGTGCTCCAGGTGCGTGGCATAGGGCAGGATCTCGTTGTCGACGTAGTCCTGGACCGCCTTGAGGATCTCGACCTGGACGTCCGTGAGCCCCTCAGTCTGCGCGAGTCGTGACATCGAGCCTCCCCTTTCGTGGCGTCATCAGGCTAACGCACGTTAACGCGTCGCGCCTCGCCACAGCCCGGCCGCGGGATTGACGGCGGCGATCACCGCGACGAACGGCACGGCCAGCAGCGGCAGCACCTCGATGAGGGAGATGCCCGCAACAGCCGCGGCCACCAGCTGACCGCAGGTCGCCACCGCCCAGGCCACCGAGCGCACGACGATCACGTGCCCGTGGTCCGCCCGATGCAAGACCGCACGCGAGACGGCCACGCACCACAGCGCCGATGCGAGAGCCGCCGGCATCGCAGAGAGCGGACCTGCACCCGCCACCCAGGCGGCCGCGATCGCCCCCGCAAGTCCGAGGCCAAGGAGGGCGATGACGCCGGGTGTGGGGCGCCGCAGGACGATCCTCCACGGCCGACGCGGCTGCAGCAGGATCTGGGCGCCCAGGGTCTGCGGCACCACCGGCTCGAGCAGCGCATCTCGCGCATCGCACAGGGCCTGGAAGTGCGCGGCGTCTCCGCCGTGGTCCGGGTGGGCCAGCGCCGCCCAGGCGCGGAAGGCACGTCGCACCGTCGCTTCGTCGGACGCCGAGCTCACGCCGAGCAGGCGCGCGGCGGCGTCTCGGTCAGGGAGGCGATCGGCGAGCACGGCAGGAGACTACGCCGCCGAGTGAGGAGCGCCAGTCGGCTCGTCAGTCAGGAGGAGAGAAGGCCGTCGTCCGCGACATGCCGGCTGCCCGGCCCTTGGCCGCCACGACGAGCGCCATCTTCCGCGAGGCTTCGTCGATCATCTCGTCACCGAGCATCACGGCGCCCTTGGCGCCTCCCTCGGCCGAGGTGTAGTGGGCGTAGGCATCCAGGATGAGCTCAGCCTGGTCGTAGTCCTCCTGACGCGGGCTGTAGACCTCGTTGGCCGCCTCGACTTGGCCGGGGTGAAGGACCCACTTGCCATCGAATCCGAGGGCTGCACTACGAGAGGCCACGCGGCGGTAGCCGTCTACGTCCTTGATCGCCAGGTAGGGGCCGTCGATCGCCAGCTTGTCGTGCGCGCGGGCGGCCATGAGGATCCGCATCAGGATGTAGTGGTACGCGTCGCCGACGTCGTAGCCGGGGGGCTGCTCCCCCACGACGAGTGACTTCATGTTGATGCTCGCCATGAAGTCAGCGGGGCCGAAGATGATCGTCTCGACCCGGGGCGACGCCGCGGCGATGGCATCGACGTTGATCAGGCCCATGGCATTCTCGATCTGCGCCTCGATGCCGATGCGCCCCACCTCGAAGCCGTTGGACTTCTCGATCTGGGTGAGCAGGAGATCGAGGGCCACAATCTGATCGGCCGTCTGCACCTTGGGGAGCATGATGCAATCGAGATTGGGGCCGGCGCCTTCGACAACCTCGACGACATCGGCATAGGTCCACTGAGTGGTCCAGTCATTCACGCGTACGGCGCGCACCTTGCCGTCGTAGCCGCCCTCGTTCAAGGCCGCGACGATGTTCTTGCGGGCTTCGGGCTTCGCCAGTGGCGCGACAGCGTCCTCGATGTCCATGAAGACCTGGTCGGCCGGCAGCCCCCGCGCCTTGTCGAGCATCTTCGGGCTGGAACCCGGCACGGCGAGATTGGACCGGCGCGACCGCGCAGGGCGGGGCATGCTCATCGCGCCGCCGGAAGCCACCGCAGAGGACGTCATGGCCCGACCCTACCCAGGGCGCATCACTTGACGCTGACGACGGGCTCGCCCAGGATCGCGGGGTCCGGGCGCACCCCCAGCCCGGGGTCCTCACTCGCCGACATGGTCCCACCCACCCGTCGCGGCGCACCGATGGCGACGTCCACCGTGCCATAGGAGTTGAAGTCGGTCGATGAGAAGCGGAGGCGCTCCGGAGTCGAGTGCGCGAGGTGGGCGATAGCCGCGGTGACGATGTCGCTGCCCCACGTGTCCTCGATGGTCATGGCAATGCCCAGGGAGACGCAGAGATCGCGAATCTGACGAGCCTTGGTGAGGCCACCGACCTTGCTGATCTTCACGTTGATGCAATCGACCGCCCGATCGTTCGCTGCTCGGAGCACGGCGGGCAGGCCGTCGATGACCTCGTCGAGAATGAACGGGCGATCGGTGTGCTGGCGGATCGACAGGCACTCGTCGTAGGTCAGGCAGGGCTGCTCAATGTAGACATCGACATCCTTCACGCCCTCGACGACCCGCATGGCTTCGTGCATGAGCCACCCGGTGTTGGCGTCGGCCACGAGCACGTCCCCGGGACTCAGCCGCGCGGAGACCGCGCGGATGCGGGCAATGTCGGTGTCGGGGTCTCCGCCCACCTTGAGCTGGAACTTCCGGTAGCCCTCGGCGCGGTACCCCGCGACATTGTCGGCCATGCCCTCCGGCGAGGATTGCGAGATCGCGCGGTAGAGCGCCACGCTGTCGCCCTCGCGCCCGCCCAGCAGGGTCACGAGAGGCAGCCCCGTGGCCTTGCCCAGGATGTCCCAGCACGCCATGTCGAGCGCAGACTTGGCGTAGGGGTGGCCGCGTAGAGCGCGGTCCATCACGTGGTTGACCGTGGTCACCTCGCGGGGATCCAGGCCGATGAGATGCGGGGCCAACTCCGCGATGCCTGCCCGGGCTCCGGCGGCAAATGCCGGGAGGTACGCCGCCCCGAGCGGGCAGACCTCGCCGTAGCCGACAAGGCCATCGTCGGTGTGGATCTCCACGATCGTGGAGTCGAACACCTCGACCGATCGCCCGTCCGCCCAGGTGTAGCGCCCCTCACGCAGAGGAAGGTCAACCTGGTAGGCGCGGACCGAGCTAATCCTCATCGGTGATCCCTCCTCCGCGATAGGGCCGTTGGCCTTGACCGGCGCCGCGCTCCGCGAGAGTACCCTTGTGCCGCGTGACCTCCCCCGGCCGTGTCTTCGTCGCCCGCCTCGCGCGGGCAGAGGTCTTCGACCCCAAGGCCGACCAGGTGGGGCGTGTCCGCGATGTGGTGGTGGCCCTGCGGGCTGATTCCCAGCCGCCGCGCGTGGTGGGCCTGGTGGTGGAGGTTGTCGGGCGCCGTCGCATCTTCGTGCCCATGTCGAGAGTCACGGCCATCGACAGCGGCCAGGTGGTCGTCAGCGGCGTGGTCAACCTGCGCCGCTTCCAGCAGCGCAGCGGCGAGACACTCGCTCTGGGCGAGCTCCTCGATCGGCGCGTCTCTCTCATCGATCCGGCGCGCTCATCGACACCGACGACGGTCACCATCGTCGACCTGGGCATCGAGCAGCGGCCGAGTCGGGATTGGTTTGTCACCCAGCTCTTCATCCGCGAAGGCGGTGGCCTGCGGCGCAAGGGGCACACGCGCATCGTGGACTGGGCCGCTGTCGACGGACTGACATTGCCGCAGGAGCAGGGCGCCGAAAACCTCCTCGCGACACTGGACGACATGCGCCCGCAGGACCTCGCGCTCGCCCTCCAAGAGATGACGGCGAAGCGTCGCCTCGAGGTCGTGCGCGAACTCGACGACGATCGTCTCGCCGACGTGCTCGAGGAGCTTCCCGAGGACGAGCAGCTCGAGATCATGCAGTCACTCGACATGGAGCGCGCCGCGGACGTGCTGGAGGAGATGGATCCTGACGACGCCGCCGACCTCATCTCCGAGCTCCCCCCTCAGCAGGCCCAGGACCTCCTGGAGCGCATGGAGCCGGATGAGGCTGACGACATCCGCCGACTCCTCGTCTACGGCGACTACACCGCGGGCGGCATGATGACGACCGAGCCGGTGGTCCTGCCCGCCGATGCCACCGTGGCCGAAGCCCTGGCACGGGTCCGCAGCCCCGAGATCGCCCCCTCCCTGGCCGCCCAGGTCTACGTCACCCGGGCACCCACGGACACCCCCACCGGTCGATACCTCGGGACCTGCCACATCCAGCGGATGCTGCGCGAGCCTCCGGCCGCCCTCGTCTCGGGCATCCTCGACACGACGCTGGAGCCGATCGCGCCCGACACCGATCTGGCCACCGTTGCTCGCTACTTCGCGACGTACAACCTCGTGTCCCTGCCCGTCGTAGACGCCGACGACCACCTGCTTGGCGCCGTGACGGTGGACGACCTCATCGATCACATGCTGCCGGAGGACTGGCGCGACTCCGGGAGCGGATCATGAGCCCCTCGCGTCGTCGCGCCGAGCTGCGCATGGACCAGCCACTCGACCGCGGTCGGATCCGCGGGCCGTCCTACGACCCGGAGCAGTGGGGCCGACTGTCGGAGCGCATCGCGCGCTTCATCGGATCCTGGCGATTCATCGCCTGGATGACGGTCGTCATCGTCGCCTGGCTGCTGTGGAACATCTTTGCCCCGGAGGATCTCAAGCCGGATCCCTACCCCTTCATCTTCCTCACCCTGCTGCTGTCACTGCAGGCTTCGTACGCCGCTCCGCTCATCCTGCTGGCGCAGAATAGGCAGTCCGATCGCGACAAGGTGCAGTACCTCGAGGACCGGGAGATGACCGATCGCCTGGTCGCCGACACCGAATACCTCGCGCGCGAGATCGCCGCACTGCGCGTGGCCCTGGGTGAGGTCGCGACCCGCGACTACCTTCGGGCCGAGCTGCGCGACCTCGCCGACGAGATCGCCGAGCGCCTGACGGACGAGCAGCGTTCGCGCACCCAGGGCGACGGGCCTAGCATCGGGGCATGACCTCCATCGATCGGTCCCTGGTCGACGCTGCCCTCGCGCGGGTCGAGGACCCCGAGATCCACCGGCCCATCACTGACCTCGGGATGGTCAAGTCGGTCGATATCGATGGCGATCGAGTGAGGGTGGCCATCTACCTCACCGTGTCGGGCTGCCCTATGCGCGACACCATCACTCAGCGCGTCACGCTCTCGGTGGGTTCGGTCCCGGGAGTGCGGCATGTGGACGTCGAGCTCGACGTCATGAATGACGAGCAGCGGGCTCAACTGCGCCGCACGCTCCGCGGTGGCCTGGAGGAGAAGTCGATCCCCTTCGCCGACCCGGGATCGCGCACGCATGTCTACGCCATCACGTCGGGCAAGGGTGGTGTCGGCAAGTCATCGGTCACGGCCAATCTCGGCGTCGCCATGGCCGCCCAGGGCTTCGCCGTGGGCATCGTCGACGCCGACATCTACGGCCACTCCATCCCGGGTCTGCTCGGGATGACGACACCGCCCACCGTGGTCGAGGGCATGATCATGCCCCCGGAGGCCTACGGCGTCCGCGCGATCTCGATCCTGCCCTTCAAGCCCGGTGGCAGCGCGGAGCCGGTGGCTTTCCGCGGGCCGATGCTCCACCGCGCACTCCAGCAATTCCTCGCCGACGTGTGGTGGGGTGACCTCGACGTCCTGCTGCTCGACCTGCCACCGGGCACGGGAGACATCGCGATCTCCACCGCCCAACTCCTGCCCGGATCCCAGGTGGTGGTCGTCACGACACCCCAGGCGGCAGCCGCCGACGTGGCCGTGCGTGCGGGCATGCTCGCCGGTCAGACCCACCAGAAGGTCGTCGGCGTGGTGGAGAACATGAGCGGATTCCCCTGTCCCCACTGCGGTGAGCCCATCGACCTCTTCGGTATCGGTGGCGGCATGCGCGTGGCCGAGCAGTTGAGCGCAGGCCTGAGCACCCAGGTGCCGCTGCTGGGGCGCATCCCCTTCGACGTGCGCTTGCGCGAGGGCGGGGATCAGGGGGCTCCCCTGGTGCTCACAGACCCGTCGTCACCGGCGGCAGCCTCGCTCATCGAGCTCGCCTCGACTCTCGCGCGCAAGCCCCGGGGACTCACCGGCGTACCCCTGACGATCTCGCCGGCCGGTAGGTAGGCGACGTTGGTCGCCGTCGGACGGGCGGAGCCCGTCCGCTTGGCGACCTAGGTCGCGTCTGGGTCGTATCGGGCTCGCGAGGAGTCCGGCGACGCGGTCGCGCTCGACGGGGGCGTCGCATCCGATGCGTCGTCGTCGAAGATCCCGGCGACCATCCTCTTGGGATGGAGGTCCTGCAGATCGCGCAGCGTTTCCTGCGCCCCGGAGAAATCGACACCGGCCGAGTCGGCGAGATCCTTGCGGGCGTTGGAAGCCATGGCACGCACATTGCGCAGCGTCCGTGCCGCATCCGCCGCGGCGCGCGGCAGGCGCTCGGGCCCGAAGACGAGCAGGCCGAGCACGACGAGGATGAGGATCTCCCCCAGCCCGATGTCGAACACGGGGTCAGAGTACGCCCGATGACCCCCCTCGGTCACCGCGTGGTCAACGGTCCTCTCGGCTGCCCAGCACGACCGTGACCTCGAAGGCCCGCTGCCCGCGGCGGGCCTCCACGACGACCTCCTCGCCCGGGAGGCGATCGCGGATCGCCACCACGAGCTCGTCGGCATCCTCCACGTCCCGCCCGCCCAGTCGCAGGATCACGTCCCCTGCTCGCAGGCCGGCCGCCTCCGCGGCACCCCCGGGGGTCACCGTGTCGATCAGCGCGCCGGGTCCGGCGTACGACGGATCGATCGTGATGCCCATGATCGGTGTGCGTGACGAGCCGGTGGCGATGATTTCCTCGGCTATCCGCACCACCGCGCGCGAGGGGATCGCGAAGCCCAGCCCGATACTCCCCACCGCCGAGCCACGGGCCAGGGTGGCGATGGACGAGGCCATGCCGATGAAGCGACCGTCCCCATCGACGACCGGGCCTCCGGAATTGCCCGGATTGATCGGCGCATCCGTCTGGATGGCGCTGATGTAGGAAGTCTCGTCGGCCTCACCCACGGTGACCGGCCGATCAACCGCACTCACGATGCCGGTCGTGACGGTGAAGTCGTAACCCAGTGGCGCACCGATGACGATGACGGCATCGCCCACCTCGACCGGGGCCTCCTCCGCGAGCAGGGGCGTCAGGTCTTGATCGTCGATCCGGAGTACGCCGATGTCGTAGCTCACGTTGCGGCCCACGACCTCAGCCGGCACTCGGCTGCCGTCGCTGCGCACCACCTCGATCGTGCCGTCATTGACGATGGCGGCATCGATGACGTGGTTGTTAGTGACGATGTAGCCGTCCTCCCGCAGGACGAAGCCCGAGCCAGAGCCTGACTCGAAGCCCGCATCGACCAGCACGGACACGACCGAGGGCAGGGCCGATCGGACCACCCCGGCGACAGTCTCGGGGCCGCTGGCCTGCGAGGGCACCTTGGGGGACGCCGCGGATACCGCGGGCAGGTCGGGGGCGCGGTCCAGGCGCGACGCCACGCTCAGGCCCACCGCACCGCCGAGCAGGCCCAGGACGACGGCACACACCAGGCCTACGCCCGCGAGGACGGCCACCTCAAGCCCGCGTCGCCGCCCCTGGCCCATCCCCCGATGCTCCCATGGGTCGCAGGCTCTGACCGGGGCGGCTCTGCCGATTCGGGCCGACGGGACCTAGGCTTCCGCTGTGAGCGATGCCACCCTGCCCCCGAGCCCACTGACCTGGGCCTACGCCGACGACTGGGCCGAGGAGGCACCTGAGTTGAGCGAGGCGCGACGACGCGCGAGGGAGATGGGCGCACCGACTCCCAGTCGCGCTGTGGGGGCTGTCCTTCGCTCCCTCGTGGCGACCTCGCGGGCGCGCGCTGTCGCGGAGGTCGGCTCGGGCACTGGTGTCACGGGCGGATGGATCCTGGCCGGGCTGCCGGACGACGGCACCTTGACCACCGTCGATGCCGACTCGACCCTGCAGACCGCGGCGCGTGACACCTTCGAGCGCATGGGCGTGAGCCACACCCGAGTCCGCGCCATCGCCGGGCCGCCCCTCGAGGTGCTGTCCCGGTTGAGCGACGGTGCCTACGACCTCCTCGTCATCGGTCCGGGCACCCACGCCGAGGGTGAAGACGGCCATGCGCTACTCGCCGAAGCGCGCAGGCTTCTCAGTGCGGGAGGCAGCGTGGTGATCACGCCGGCCTTCGGCGACGAGGGCGTGCTGGCCGGTCGCCACGACCTCATCCAGCACCTGCGCGACGACCCGGAGTGGGTCGCCTCGGTGATGACGGTGGGCGAAGGCGTGGTCCTCGCCACTCGTCACGCACGAGCCTGACACGACGCGCATGGGCCCAACATGACACGGGCCCCGGCTCACATGGAGCGGGGCCCGGTGGCTAAGCCGACAGCGATCAGGGGACAGCCGCGATCAGCTTCTCGCCCAGCTCCTTGACTTCCGCGGCATTGAGCTCGACCACGAGGCGACCACCGCCTTCTAGCGGCACGCGCATGACGTAGCCACGGCCCTCCTTGGTGACCTCCATGGGACCGTCACCGGTCCTCGGCTTCATGGCAGCCATGGTGTCCCCTTCCGTGGGAGCGGAAGCCACCATTATCTCCTACGACGCGGGTGCGCCGCCTACCGGGTCCGCTGCGATCGCACATGGCAGTCCTCGAGATGGTCGTTGACGACGCCCATGGCCTGGAGGGCGGCGTACGCCGAGGTGGGGCCGATGAATCTCCAGCCGCGCAGTCGCAGCGTGCGGGCGAGATCACGGGATGCAGGCGTCTGCGCTGGGACATCCGACATGGTGCGCGGCGTGGACGCAGTATCGGCATAGGACCACACCAGCGCATCGAGCACTCCCTCCCCTTCCGTCGCCCGCCACCGCCGAAGGAGCCGAGCATTGTGCACGACGGCTTCCACCTTGCCTCGGTGTCGAATGAGCCGGGCATCGGTGGACAGTCGCTCGACGTCGACTTCGTCGAGGTCCGCCACCGTATCGATGTCGAAGCCGTGGAATGCCTCGCGGAATGCCGCGCGCCGCCGCAGGATCGTGAGCCACGACAGGCCCGCCTGGAATCCTTCGAGGGAGAGCCGCTCGAAGATCGCACTGTCCCCGCGGACCGATCGACCCCACTCGCTGTCGTGATAGTCGCGATAGTCCGCAGGTGCCGCGCCCCACGGGCAGCGCGCTAGCCCGTCTGCGTCGAGCACCGTCCCGTCGGGAATCACGCCGGAGCGTCGGGGCTGGCCTCCTCGCCCCGCAGGCGCGAGATCTCGTCGTCACGGGCCTGCAGCTCCTGGCTCAGCCGCTCGATGAGGTCATCGACGTCGTGCATGCGGTAGCCCCGGGGGGCCTGCTCGAGGCGGATCTGCTCAAGATCGCTTGCCGCCAACGACCCCACCGGGCGGTCATCCGGGACCGCAGATGGCCGCTCCGCGTCGGGGGGGGTCTCGGGCAGGCCCTCACGCCACCGACCTGAGACGAGCAGCGCCGCGCCGGCTATCACGGTGATCCCCACGAAGAGGAAGACCAGTCCCATCACCCCGCCTGCCATGTGTCCATGGTGGCAGGTGGTCGACCCCATCCCTTACGTGCCCCAAACGTCTCCCGGACGCTGCCCGCATATCTGCCGCGCAGGATGGGGGCGTCCGGTGAGCGGCGCCGATCACGGCGCGCCGGGCGGTGGACGGTCCTCGGGCCGTCGGGAGAGGAGTGCAGATGGGCAAGGGACGCATCGCGGCGATCGTGGCCGCAGCCACACTCGGAGCGGCAGCCTTCACCGGTGCCGCGGTCGCCCTAGCGGCGGATGACCGTCCGTCACCCACGGCTAGTGAGCCAGGCGCTCATGGGCCCGGCGAGCGTGGGCCCGGCGAGCGTGGGCCCGGCGAGCGTGGGCCCGGCGAGCGTGGGCCCGGCGAGCATGGGCCTGGCGAGCGTGGGCCCGGGGGCGACATGCTGCACAGCGAGGGCGTGATCGAGGACTCCGACGGCGACTTCATCACCGTTCGCATGCAGCAGGGTGAGGCGACGGCTGTGTCATCGACCTCCATCACCGTCGCGAGTGCCGATGGCTACACCTCGACGTACGCGCTCAATGACAAGACCATCGTTGAGCGCGATGGCGAGGACGCCGCCCCGCAGGTCGGTGACACCGTGCATGTCCGCGGTACCGTGACGGGAAGCACTGCCACCGCGGACATGGTGCACGCCATGTCGGCTGAGAGGGCGCAGGAGCTCGAGGAGCATCGCGCGGCCATGCACGACTGGATGACGCAGCGACCCGAGGGGCCCGGACGGGCCTGACGGGTGTGGCGATCCCCCCGGTCAGATGGGCAGCAGGCCCAGGATCGGGGGGATCCCCCCGGCACCCTGGAAGGGATTGCTCAGTTCCACGGTCATGTAGAACAACAGGCCGTAGGTGGCGCCCATGATGCCGATGAGGACCAGGTTCATGCCGCGACGCGCCGGCTGGAAGACCGCCGTCATGGCCAGGCTGACCGCACCGAGGAAGATCACCACGATCATCAATCGGACGGCGTTGGGATTGGGCACGTCACCCAGTCGGTCATTGGCTTCCAGGAGCATGCTGTCCAGCGATGAGGAGAGCGAGCTCCATAGGGGGAGTTCGCTTGCGCCCAGGTCCAGCGAGTTTCCTACCGCCGCATAGAGGAGAGCCGTCGCCTCCGTTTGCACGGCGAAAGCACCGGAGGCATCTCCACGCTCCATGAGTGGCCATTGCTCATCGACGATGAGCCTGCGGTAGTCCTCAAGCGCGGCAATCATGTCTTCGCGGCCAAACTCAGCGGGGAACTGCTGCGCGCTGGCTAGGGCTCGACCGAAGTACTGGGCTTCAAGGTGGCTCGCGGTGTCCGCGCTTCGGTAGTTGAGGACGAACTGGCCGACGGTGAAGGTGAAGAGGAAGACGAACCCGACGCTGGTGACCTGGATGATCCGGCCGCTGAGGTGGTAGGCAGCCGGAGGCTCGGGTGCGTCGTCATCGTCGTCCCGCTTCGGCTCGATGGAAGATCGCAACCAGGGCCACGCTGATGCCGGCGGTGAGCGCGACGGATATCGCGAGCTGGACCATGGAGGGCGTGTTCACCGCGTAGTCGGCGTACTCCACGGCGACAGGATGGCAGACGCGGCCCCCGAGTTGACCCTGCCTCCGCCCACCTGGTTGAATCCTCAACTACATCGCCGGTCCGCCGGCCCGAGCGTCCCTGGAGGACCTACATGAGCACCGACCTCGCCGCCACGACCGGCACCTGGGAGATCGACCCCACTCACTCGACCATCGGGTTCGTCGCCCGCCACGCCATGGTGGCCAAGGTCCGCGGTGGCTTCTCCGACTTCACCGGCACCCTCATCCTCGACGGGTCGGATCCCGCCAAGTCCTCGGCCAGCCTCACCATCGTCGCGTCAAGCTTCTCCACCAACAATGCCGAGCGCGATGCGCATGTGAAGTCGGCCGACTTCCTCGACGTGGAGCAGTTCCCCACCCTGACCTTCACCAGCACCGCCGTCACCCAGAAGGATGATGACGAGTTCGTCGTCACCGGTGACCTGACGATCCATGGCGTGACCAAGACTGTCGACGTGAAGTTCGAGCTCCTCGGCACGAGTCAGGATCCGTGGGGCGGCACGCGCATCGGCTTCGAGGGCAAGGCTGAGATCAGCCGCAAGGAGTTCGGTCTCGTGTGGAACGTCGCCCTGGAGACCGGGGGTGTCCTCGTCGGTGACACCATCAAGCTCGAGCTCGATATCGAGGCCGTCAAGAAGTCGTAGCACCACGGAGTCGGCACCGGCCGACCCCGCCTGTCCGATAGCGTCGGGCCATGACGCAATCGGCGGCAGGGGTCGGCCTTGCCACGTGGTGGGCGGGCACGATCCTCGACGCCTGGTACCCCCAACCCGCCCTGGGCCCCGACGCCCCGGCGGTACCCGGCCTGGATGCTGCCGCACGACCCGACAACGTTCGCGCCGTCGAGGTGCGTGCCGTGCGGACCGTCATCGACGACCTCCAGGCACCGCCCGCCGACGTGGCGGATGCCTATCTGCGCCTGCATTTGCTCTCCCACCGGCTCGTGCAGCCGCGGACCATCAACCTCGACGGGATCTTCGCCATCCTGCCCAACGTCGCGTGGACCACGCGTGGCCCTGTCGCCCTCGATGAACTCCCGGCCGCTCGACTCAGGGCACGCACACACGGTGAGCACCTCGTGGTCCTGGGCGTCGACCGATTCCCACGCATGATCGACTACGTGGTGCCCTCAGGGGTGCGCATCGCAGATGCCGATCGGGTGCGCCTGGGAGCGCACCTCGCCGAGGGAACCGTGGTCATGCACGAGGGCTTCGTCAACTTCAATGCCGGCACGCTGGGCACGTCGATGGTCGAAGGGCGAATCTCCGCGGGCGTGGTGGTCGGCGATGGCTCGGATATCGGCGGCGGGGCGTCCATCATGGGCACCCTGTCCGGTGGCGGTCAGGAGGTCGTCAGCGTCGGGCGCGGGTGCCTGATCGGCGCCAACGCCGGCATCGGCATCAGCCTGGGCGACAACTGCGTCGTGGAGGCGGGCACCTACGTCACCGCGGGCGCGCGGGTCACTCTGCCGGACGGTCAGGTCATGAAGGCCCGCGAGCTGTCCGGCGCCACCGGCCTGCTCTTCCGCCGCAACTCCCTCACCGGTGCCCTCGAGGCGGTGCCCCGCAGCGGCACGTGGGGCGGACTCAACGCAGCCCTCCACACCACCGACTGACGAGCAGCCGCTCCTCCGCCCGTTATCGACGTTAACGGCCCCGTTAGCGTCGATAACGGGCGGTGCTCAGGCCGCATGTCGATGCAGGGCGTTGCGCCAGCGCTCGCGGAGCACGCCGGGGCGGTGCTCGGCTTCCGCGTATGTCCAGCGCACGACCGGAGTCCCGCCGTTCTCGATGTCCTCCTGGCGCAATTTCTCCTTCCACAGGGATTCACGGGATCCGTATTTCACGGCGCCGTCAGCCTCACCGGCTACGCCGTCGATGAGCACGTCCACGCGATAGCGCCGTCCGCTCGCACCCTGCACCCACTCCTGCGGCTTCATGTCGCCGAGTCGCCAGCCAGTGAAGCGTCCCCAGGAGATCCCCTCGAGGTAGGTCTCTGGCCTGGGGTCCGCGCTGGCATTCCACTGCTGCCGGCGTGCTGAATCATGGAGCATCCCGCGCATCTCCTGGCCGAGCTCAGCTCGCCACTGAGCATCGGAAAGGGCCTGCGTGAGATCTCCGGCTTCCAGACACTCGTCCCCTCCCAGCAGCCACTCTGCGTGACGCCGCTGAGCAAGACCGAAGAGGGCAACGGCCTGGTGGCGGGGAAGGCCTCGGCTGATGTCGCGCGCTGTCGCGAGGGGCGATGTGACGATCTGGCCCCGGAACGAGACGAAGTCGCCCGTATCGCCCTCGCGCACTCGCACCCCGTGGCGCATACCGATGTGCGCCCCTGACCCGCGAGACACACGAATGGAAGGGACGCTCTGGGGTCCGTGGGGCAGCTGCCATACGGAAGCTGCCGTCTCATCACCCATGGCGGCCGCGATGCCACGCCCCCGGAACTCGCGGACGAGGTGATGCGCCAACGCGCGGTGATCCGCATCTGCCTCGGCTGGAGTGAGGATGCCGGGCACGGTGATGCCGGGCGTGGTCGTCGGGGTGGTGACGAGGTAGAGGCCCCGGCGCATTCTCGTCACGAGACCCGCTTCCTCGGCGATGCCGAGACGGCGAGCCGAGATGCCGATCCTCTCGGCCTCAGCCGTCGTAAACGTCGAGTTGCCAAACTGGCCGCTCAGCGTTGCGGCAGTGTTCGCTGTCCCACTTCGGCGGTGCATGCCGCCACCCTGACGCCACGGTTGCCACGGCGTCACGGACCAATCCCGGTCTGTGGATACTTCCCCTGCCGCGCTTGGCGCCGCTCCTCCGCCCGTTATCGACGTTAACGGGGCCGTTAACGTCGATAACGGGCGGTGCTCAGGCGGAGCGGTCGTCGATGGGGACGTAGTCGCGCAGTGGCTCGCCGATATAGACCTGGCGGGGCCGGCCGATCTTGGTGTGCGGGTCGTCGATCATCTCCCGCCACTGGGCAATCCACCCGGGCAGGCGACCGAGCGCGAAGAGCACTGTGAACATCCGCGTCGGGAATCCCATGGCCTTGTAGATGAGACCGGTGTAGAAGTCGACATTGGGATAGAGCTGGCGCGAGATGAAGAAGTCATCGGCGAGTGCCACCTCCTCCAGCCGCAGCGCGATGTCGAGCAGGGGGTCCTTGACCTCGAGAGCAGCGAAGACGTCGTACGCCGCCTTCTTGACGATGGCAGCGCGCGGATCGTAGTTCTTGTAGACGCGGTGCCCGAAGCCCATGAGCTTGACGCCGTCCTGCCGGTCCTTGACCTGGCGGATGAAAGTGTTGACGCCCCCACCCGAGGCATGAATCTTCTCCAGCATCTCCAGCACGGCCTGATTGGCGCCACCATGCAGAGGGCCGAAGAGTGCGTTGATGCCGGCCGACACCGAAGCGAAGAGATTGGCGTGCGATGAGCCGACGAGTCGCACGGTCGACGTCGAGCAGTTTTGCTCGTGGTCGGCGTGCAGGAGAAGCAGCATGTTGAGCGTCTTCGACAGCACGGGGTCGACGACGTATTCCTCGGCGGGCACGCCGAAGGTCATGCGCAGGAAGTTGTCGATGAAGCCCAGGGAGTTGTCCGGATACATGAAGGGCTGGCCGACGGACTTCTTATAGGCGTACGCCGCCAGGGTCGGCAGCTTGGCGAGCAGGCGGATGGTGCTGATTTCCACCTGCTCGGGGTCGAAGGGGTCGAGGGAGTCCTGGTAGAAGGTGGACAGCGCCGACACGGCCGAGGACAGCACGGGCATGGGGTGCGCGTCACGGGGGAAACCGTCAAAGAAGGCGCGCAACTCCTCATGGAGCATCGTGTGACGCTTGATCCTCAGCTTGAAGTCGCTGAGTTCGTCGACAGTGGGGAGATAGCCGTAGATGAGAAGGTAAGCGACCTCGAGGTAGGAGGAATACTCCGCGAGTTGCTCGATCGGGTATCCCCGGTAGCGCAGGATGCCCTTGTCGCCGTCGATGTAGGTGATAGCCGAGGAGCACGACGCCGTATTGACGAAGCCGTGATCGAGCGTCACGTCCCCGGTCGTCGCCAGCAATCGGCTGATGTCGAGGCCGGACTCGCCGATCGTCGACGGGACCCGGGGCAGGGGCAGTTCCCCACCGGGATAGTGCAGGACCACGTCGGTCACGCGGATACCTCCCGAGCCAGTGGACCCTTCGTGGGGGTCCGTCGTCGGCGCTGATGGCCAGGTCACGGTATCCCTTGAGACGGCAGCCCGGGCACCCGGGTCGGTCAGGCGCGCAGCCGATCAGCGGCTCCGGCGATGACATCGTCGGGCGCCGTCAGCGCCAGGCGCACATGGCGGGATCCCCGCTCGCCGTAGAAGTCACCCGGGGCGACCAGGATGCCCTGGTCAGCAAGGTCCGCGGCGGTCGTCCAGCAGTCCTCGTCGCGGGTCGCCCAGAGATAAAGTCCCGCCTCACTGTGGTCGATGCGCATACCCGCGGTCTCGAGGGCGGGCTGCAGCACGGACCGTCGGCGCTCATAGCGCTCGCGCTGCTCCTCGACATGACGGTCGTCGTCCCACGCAGCCCGCGCGGCAGCCTGGACCGGACATGGCGTCATCAGACCCAGGTGCTTGCGGATCTCCAGGAGCCGGGCCACTACCTGCGGATCGCCTGCGAGCGCGCCGTATCGGTATCCCGCCATATTGGATCGCTTGGACAGGGAGTGCAGGGCGATCACCCCGCTGACATCGTCGCCGGCCACCTCTGCCGACAGCGCGGACACGGGACGTGCCTGCCAGCCGAACTCCAGGTAGCACTCATCCGAGGCAACGAGTGCACCGTGCTCGCGCGCGGCGGCGATGACGGCGCGAAGCTCTTCGGCATCCATCACCCGCCCGGTCGGATTGGCCGGGGTGTTGATCCAGATCAGGCTGGCCCCCCGAGCCGCGGCCGGGTCATCCGAGGTGATCACCTCGCAGCCGGCCACCAGGGCACCGACGACGTACGTCGGATAGGCGATCTCCGGGACCACAACCCGATCTCCGGGGCCCAGACCCAGGAGCATGGGCAGGAGGGCGACGATCTCCTTCGATCCGATGGAGGGGATGGCGCCGAGATCCGTGGCGCGCACTCCCGCGCGCCGCGACAGCCACGCGCGAAACGCCGCGTTGGTCTCTGGTGCACCCGCGACAGCCGGGTATCCCGGTGCATTCGCCGCGGCGGCAAGGGCATCGCGGGCGATCGCGGGCGTGGGGTCGACAGGGCTGCCGATGGAGAGGTCAGCCGGCGTTGGGTGCTCACGCACCCGAGCGGCGAGGGGAGCGAGCCTGTCCCAGGGGAAGTCGGGAAGGATCAGCTCTCCGGCTCCTTGCGTGGCACGGACGCGAGGATGGCCGCATCGAAGTCCTGCGCACCCAGCTTGGCGGCGCCTCCGGGGGAGCCGAGGTCGGCGAAGAACTCGGCGTTGGCCGCGGTGTAGTCCGACCACTCCTCGGGGACGTCATCCTCGTAGTAGATGGCCTCGACGGGGCACACGGGCTCGCAGGCACCGCAGTCCACGCACTCGTCGGGCTGGATGTAGAGCATGCGGTCGCCCTCGTAGATGCAGTCGACGGGGCACTCCTCGATGCAGGACTTGTCCTTGACATCCACGCAGGCAAAGGTGATGACGTAGGTCACCGCACGGCCTTTCGAGTTCAGGCGGCGAGTTCGCACCGCTCGTCTCGGGACGGTCGGATGACCGGCCCGGCGCCTAAGACGCCAGCCCGAGCGTAGCGCCCGGTCGTTGCCTCATCGCCTCCGACGTCCCGCGGATGAGACCGCCAGCACTTGCCGCCGCCGGGGCGGCTGCGCCCTCGGCAGACTCCGCAGGAGTGGGCTCCGGCTCGGGGGTCGGCTCAGGCGTGGGATCCGAGGTGGGGTCAGGCTCAGGCGTGGGACTCGGGCTCTCGTCGCCGCCGTTCTCGTCCTTGTCCTTGTCCTTGTCCGGCTTCGGGCCGCAGACGACCTCCGGGGCGGGGCTGTACGTCGTCGTGAAGGTCTCCCGACGCACCTCGGCATCACCCTCGTAGAAGATGCGGTCGACATCGACCGTGAAGCCCGGGCCACCCTGCTGCGGCGAGCAGGTCTCGGACTCGTTGTAGATCCTGCGGTTGGAGGTGACCCCGTAGCGCTCACCCACCTCGGCATCGATGGACGTGTAGATCCGCGTGCTGTACATCCTCACCGTCATCGACGTCTCGTTGGATTCGGCGGTGATGAAGACGCCGTACGGCGTGTCATTGCGGAACTTCATGTCGAAGCCGTCCCAGGCGACCGTCGCCTCGAGGCCGGGCACGTAGCGGGAGATGTAGACCGAGTGCGCCTGGACCTCGACCGGCTCGAGCCCGGCGTAGAAGGCCGCGGACCACACGGTCGTCGTCGCGGCCGAGAGGCCCCCGCCCAGGGCCTTGCGGAACACACCGCCCGGACCGATGACCCAGCCCTCCATGTAGCCGTTCTCCGGATCGCGATTCTCGGTCTTCTCGTTCATCGAGAAGACGTCGCCGGGCAGCAGCAGCGTGCCATTGATGTATTCCGACGCCAGAGCGAGATTGTGGGCCATGTAGTCGACGTAATTGACCTGCTGCGTGAAGCTCGAGATCTCCTCGATGACGCCGAGGGTCATGGCATCCTCCGTCGTGAGGACGGGGTCGCGCACGGTGATCGGGGCGGGCGCGACCCGCTCCTCGCCCTCGACGAACATGGCGTTGGAGACGGCGGCTGCGAGGACCTCGTCGCTCACGCCACGTCCCACGCGCGACGGCACCACGACGGGCACGTTGTTGGCATCGATCTCGAAGGTGGCGTTGTTGCCCGGCTCTTCGACTTCAGCGAGTGCGTCCGCGATCGAGTCATGGAGCACGGCGCCATCCATCTGCGGCGCCAGGGCATCTCCCTCGACGAGGTAGTGCGTGGCTTCCGCGATCGCCTCGGCGGGCACCTGCGGTGCGATGGACTCGACCTGCACCGTGACCGGAGCCGATACGGCGATCGTTGCGGGCCCATCGACGAATGCCTGGGCCTCCTCATTGGAAACAGCCGGCTCCACGATGACCTCGGGCAGCGCCAGGGGTCCGGTCGACACGAGGTACGCCGCAGCGACCTGCTCGACGGATGCGGGGATGTCGACGTCGCGGCCGTCCTTGGCAGCGGTGAGCACGGGTGTCATGTCCTCGTAATGGACCGTGGGCTCGACCGTCTCCGTGCGGATGAGTTCGGCGAAGGCCTCAAGCCGCTGGGCGAGAAGCGCGTCGTCGATGACAACCACCGGGTCGATCTCACGGGGACCGAAGAGCCTCATCACGAGGGAATAGGGATTGAGCAGGCGACCCTCGGCTGCGTCAACGGTCGCGACCGGGTCGAAGGACATCCCTGCGTCGGCAGGAAAGAGTTCCTCGGAGGTGTCGAAGGCCGCAATCCCGATGGGCTCCTGGGCCACCGGCGTGAGCGTCCCCTCCAGGGTGGCCACGGCTTCGGCCCTGGACATGCCGCCGATCTGCACGCCCAGCACAGTGGTGTTTGGTGGGACGTCGCTGGAGGAGCCGAGCAGCATGCCCAGGTAGAAAGCGACCGCGCCGGCGATGACCCCGAGGACCACGAGGAGTGCACGCTGGGTGCCCGAATCCCCGTGACGCGTCCCCGCTGGCGAGGCGTGCTCGGCGGTCACGAGGCGGGCTCCCGTCGGTCGGGCGGGCAAGGATCTTCCCCATAGTAGACACGCCGGGCGGCGGAAGGCGTGCTCGGCAATGCCGGGGGAAACACAGGGAACCTCCGATGCCCTTGCGGAGTAACTAGTTGTTGATTCAACTATAGACCCGCGCACTACCTGCGGCGCAGGAGGTCCACCGGAGGAACAGTGGCTGCCGCCGCGCCGACGATCACACCGCCGAGCAGGTAGGCCATCTGGCGACCTCCGGCCGAGATCACCAGGTCACCCGAGGGCAACTCGGCGGCGAAGGCCACCGTCGTAGCAATCCAGGCGATCAACACGAGCCACCCGCCCCAGCGCGTGTGCGTCCACTCCACTCCAGCGCGCACCAGGACGAGCAGGCAGATGAGAGCGATGACCAGCCCCCACGGCAGTGCCGTCCCGCCGATCACCAGCCGGGCAGCCTGGAGGAAGGCCCCGGAGACACCCATGACAACGCCGGCCACGAAGCAAGCCGACAAGGCGAGGACGCGCACGCGATCAGATACCCGCGAAGAGATCGGTCTCGCGACCCGCTGCGTCGAAGGGCCCCGCCGCCCTCCCCCGCACCAGGCGGAAGTACTCCGTGCCGAAGGCCTCCGCCCCGACGTTGTCGGCGAGCGCGAAGAAGCCACCGTCGACGGTGACCTGGGTCGCGTGCGCGCGGAGCGCGTCGAGCTTGCGGTCAAGGAGCGACGGTGCGCTCACGGCGGTCGTCACCAGGGCATCGTCGATGGCGAAGGGGATGTCGTCGGGATCCATCTCCGCGAAGCCGGTCGTCTCCCCCGCCGCACGCATTCGCTCAATGCCCTCGCGTACGACGCTTCGCGGGAACGCCGACCAGTAGACCTTGGCCACCTCCCATGCCGGGCCCAGGTCGGGACGGAAGGTCGACGCGGCAGCCAGGGTGAGCGCGTACATCGACACGCGATGCGCCTGGATGTGATCGGGATGGCCGTAGCCGCCGAAGTCGTCGTAGGTCACCAGCACCTGCGGGCGCACCTCACGGATGATCGCGACCAGGTGCGTCGCCGCGTCGAGCAGGTCGCTGCGCCAGAACGCCTCGGCTCTCTCATTGGGCGGCGTACCGACCATCCCGGAATCGCGGTAGCGCCCGCGACCACCGAGGAGTCGCCAATCCTCGACCCCGAGCACGCGCATGGCTTCGGTGAGCTCGCCGTAGCGATGGTCACCGAGACTGTCCTCCTGGTCCGAGGCGAGGTGCTCCAGTCCCGGCACGAGGATCTCGCCCTCCTCGCCGAGGGTGCAGGTGACGAGCGTGACGCCGACCCCCTCGTCGACGTAGCGGGCCATGGCGATGCCGGTGCCGATCGTCTCGTCGTCGGGGTGGGCATGCACGAGGAGGATCCTGCGATCGGTCATGGTCCCGAAGCGTAATGCGCCCTCGCGGCCAAACTCCCGGGGGCGAGCGGCACCATAGGGCCGTGACCGAGACTGCATCGACGGAGTCCTACCCGCGCCAGCGTGCCCGCACCCGCGGCTTCCGGCTGGGCGCCCCGCGCGCCTTCGCCGTCGCAGGTGACGGTCGACAGGTGGTCTTCCTGAGATCGCGCGGCGGAGCCGATGCCACCACGTGCCTGTGGTCACTCGACCTATCGAGCGGCATCGAGACGTGCATCGCCGATCCCCGCGACCTCCTCGACGACGCGGAGTCGCTCCCCGACGAGGAGCGCGCACGCCGCGAGCGACTGCGTGAGGTCAGCGCGGGCATCACCGAGTACTCACTCGATGACGACGGCAACGTCGCTGTCTTCGCGCTGTCGGGCACGCCGTACGCCGTGCGACTCGCGGATCCGGGCACGGCGCGACCGCTCCCGGCGCCGGGGCCGGCCATCGATCCGCGCGTCGATCCCACGGGTCGGCGTGCCGCCTACGTCTGCGACCGCGGCCTGTACGTCGTGGATCTCGACGGTGGCGAACCTCAACTGCTCTGCGCTCCGGAGGCCGATGACGTGACCTGGGGCCTCGCCGACTTCATCGCGGCCGAGGAGCTCGACCGCATGCGCGGCTACTGGTGGCTCGCGGACGGCTCGGGACTGCTCGTCGAGCGGAGCGACGACTCCCCCGTCGCCACCTGGTGGATCGCCGATCCCGCGCAGCCCGAGATCCCCGCGCGTCCGCACCGCTATCCCGCCGCGGGCACCGCTAATGCCGATGTCTCCCTCTGGCTCGTGGGACTGGATGGGCAGCGCCGCGAGGTGGCCTGGGACCACGATGCCTTCCCCTACCTCGCCCGCGTCTCGACACCGGAGACAGGGGCACCCCTGGTCACGCTGCTCTCGCGCGACCAGCGCCGGCAGGTGATCCTCGAGGTCGATCCGGGGTCCGGCGCGACGCGCGTCCTGCGCGAGCGCACCGATCCCGAGTGGGTCGAGCTCATGCCGGGCGTGCCCACGCGTACGCCCCAGGGGCAGCTCGTCGAGATCGTCGCCGATCGCGATGCCGACACCTACCGACTCGTGGTCGGAGACGTCGCTCTCACGCCGCCCGGATTGCAGGTCGAGGCCGTCGTCGATGCGGGCACCGAGGACATTCTCGTGCTCGCGGCGACCAACCCGGTGACGCCCGGGCTTTATCAGGTGAGCCCGGTGTGGGGCCTCGCCGACTTCATCGCTGACAGCACCGTGGCGCCCCTTCACACGTACGCCGACGGCACGGTTCATGGCCGGCGGAGCGGTGACATCACGATCACCTCGACCACCCGGCTGGACTCCACGGCGACCACGGTCGAGGTCTGGCGGGGGGACGCGCGTCTGGCCGAGATCGCATCCCTCGCCGAGACACCCGTGATCTCACCTCAGGTCACGCTCATGCGCGGCGGGGAGCGCGACCTCGACATCGCCGTGCTCTTCCCCACGGGCCACGTGCCCGGCTCGGCGCGCCTGCCCGTGATCATGTCCCCCTACGGCGGCCCCCACGCGCGCCTCGTCGTCGCGGCGGGCTTGGCCTACGGCACCGACCAGTGGCTCGCCGATCAGGGCTACGCCGTCGTGGTGGCTGACGGGCGGGGCACTCCGGGCCGCGGACCGGCGTGGGACCGCACGGTGCGCGGCGACCTCGCCACGCCTGCGCTGGAGGACCAGGTGGCCGCCCTCGAGGCGGTGGCGGCGGCGTACCCCGACGACGTCGACACGACCCGCGTGGGAATCCGCGGCTGGTCCTTCGGCGGGTATCTCGCGGCGCTCGCCGTGCTGCGTCGTCCCGACGTCTTCCACGCCGCCGTGGCCGGCGCGCCGGTCACCGAGTGGCGCCTCTACGACACCGGCTACACCGAGCGCTACCTCGGACTGCCGCAGGAGGAGCCGGACAACTACGACGCGACGTCCCTGCTGCCGCTCGCCTCGGATCTCACGCGGCCGCTGCTCATCATCCACGGCCTCGCGGACGACAACGTGGTCGTCGCGCACTCCCTGCGCCTGTCGTCCGCACTGCTCGCCGCCGGTCGTCCGCACGCGGTGCTGCCGCTCAGCGGAGTCACGCACATGACGCCGCAGGAGATCGTGGCCGAGAACCTTCTGCGCGCCGAGGTGGACTTCTTCGCCGACGCGCTGGCGCCCACGAGTGTCGAGTAGCGGCGCGAATTCGGCTCATTTCCGCACCGCTACTCGACACTCGCGGTGGCTAGATCCCCTCGCCGGGATTGCCCGAGTCCAGGCGCGACGTGCCGACCGCGCCCAGATCGGTGATCGTCTCCGTGAAGTAGCCGGGCGCACCCTCATCGGGGGTGACCAGACCCGAGTCCGGGCCGTGGATGACACCCCCGGACAGCGGCTCGGTGATCGGGAAGTGGCAGGCCACGGTGTGGCCCGGAGCGAACTCGCGGAGCTCCGGCTTCTCAGTCCGGCAGCGATCCTGGGCGATGAAGCAGCGCGTGTGGAAGACACAGCCCGAGGGCGGATTGAGCGGACTTGGCAGGTCGCCGCCGAGCACGATGCGCTCGCGCTCCATCTGCACGCGCGGGTCGGGCACGGGCACCGCCGACATGAGCGCGTGCGTGTAGGGGTGCAGGGGGTGGGCGAATAGCTCCTCCCGCGGGGCGCTCTCGACAATGTGGCCGAGATACATCACGGCCACACGCTGAGCGATCTGCCGCACGACCGCCAGATCGTGGGCGATAAAGAGGTAGGAGACCCCGAAGTCGGACTGCAGGTCCTGGAGCAGGTTGAGGATCTGAGCCTGGATCGACACGTCAAGGGCGGAGACGGGCTCATCGCAGATGATGAGCTTGGGTCGCAGCGCGATCGCGCGGGCGATGCCGATGCGCTGGCGCTGGCCGCCGGAGAATTCGTAGGGATAGCGGTTGACGTGCTCGGGATTGAGCCCGACGCGGTCCATGAGCTCGCGCACGGCCTGCTTGACGCCGCCGGGCGGATCGACCTTCTGGATGCGGAAGGGGGACGCAAGGATCGCGCCCACCGTCTGGCGCGGGTTGAGGGCGTTGTAGGGGTCCTGGAAGATCATCTGCGCCTGCTGGCGCACCGGACGCATCGCGCGCCGCGAGAGCTCTGCTACGTCCGTGCCGTTGATGACGACCTGGCCCGACGTCGGATCGACGAGGCGCAGGATGGCCCGGCCGGTCGTCGACTTGCCGCAACCGCTCTCACCCACCAGCCCAAGCGTCTCGGCTCCGCCGAGTTCGAAGCTCACTCCGTCGACGGCCTTGATCTGCCCGATCGTGCGCGGGAAGACGCCTCGCGACTTGTGCGGGAAGTAGACCCGCAGGTCCTCGACCTTGAGCACCTCGTTGCTCATCGCGCACCCCCCGTCGCGCCGGCCTGAGCGAGGTGGCAGCGCACGAGGTGATCCGTGGCGACGGACACGAGCGCGGGCTCCTCGGTGCGGCAGAGGTCTCCGCTGACCTCGTCACGCCGCGAGCAGCGCGGATGGAAGACGCAGCCCGACGGGAGGTTGATGAGCGAGGGTGGGTTGCCCGGGATGGGATCGAGCCGGTCCACGCGATCGGTGGCCAGGCGCGGCACCGACGCGAGGAGGCCGTGGGTGTAGGGATGCTGGGGGCGGTAGTAGACCTCGTTGACCGGCGCGTACTCCACGACCCGCCCGCCGTACATCACGCACACTTCGTCTGCCATGTCGGCGACGACACCCAGATCGTGGGTGATGATGATGAGCGTCGTCCCCGTCTCGCGCTGGAGCTCGGACATCAGCTCCGTGATCTGCGCCTGCACGGTGACATCAAGCGCCGTGGTCGGCTCGTCGGCGATGAGCAGGCTGGGCGAATTGATGAGGGCCATCGCGATCATCACGCGCTGGCGCATGCCGCCCGAGAGCTGGTGGGGATAGTCGTCGACGCGCTTGTCCGGCGACGGGATCCCCACGCGGTGCAGGGCATCGATGGCGCGAGCCCGGGCCTCGGACTTGCTCACCTTGTTGTGCACGCGCACTGCTTCGGCGAGCTGGTCGCCGATGCGGTAGAAGGGGTGCAGGCTGGAGAGCGGATCCTGGAAGATCATGGCCATTACCGAGCCACGCATCTCGCGCACCTGGTCGTCATCGAGCGCGAGCAGGTCGGTGCCGTCCAGGACAATCCGCCCTGAGACGTCGGCGAAGTTGCGATTGAGCAGCCCCATGATCGCCTGGGCGGTCACGCTCTTGCCCGAGCCGGATTCACCGACGATGGCGAGGGTCTTGCCCTTCGACACCGAGAACGTCGACCCGGCCACGGCCTTGACCACGCCATCCTCCGTGGGGAAGGACACCGCGAGGTCCTCCACGTGGAGGAAGGGGGCGCTCACGCGAGCCTGACCCGGGGATCGATGACGGCGTAGAGGACGTCGACGACGAGGTTGGCGACGATGATGAAGACGGCGGTGATGAGCGTGACGCCGACGAGGATCGCAAGGTCGGGGTCGAGCACCGCCGAGATGGCGAGGCTGCCGAGCCCGGGCAGACTGAAGATGGACTCGAGGATGATCGCGCCACCGAGCAGGCCCGCGAAGTCCAGGCCTGCGGCGGTGACGATGGGCGTCAGGCCAGCCCGCAGGGCGTGCTTGCGCACGACCACGCGCTCGGGCAGTCCCGTGGCTCGTGCCGTGCGGATGTAGTCCTCGTTGAGGGTCTCCAGCATCTGGCTGCGCGTCAGGCGCGTGTAGAAGGCGGCGTAGAGGATCGCGAGCACGAGCCAGGGCAGGATCATGGTCTGCAGGAACCCGATCGGGTCCTCCCACGGCTGCACATACTGCGGGAACGGCAGGATCTGCCAGCGGATGATGATGAAGTAGATGACGACGAGGCCGATGAAGAACGACGGTAGCGAGTAGCCCACGAGAGAGATCCCCATGACCGTCTTGTCCTGCCAGCGTCCCCGGCGCAGCGCGCTGTAGACACCGAGGGCGACGCCGCCGATAAGGAAGAGGATGAAGGCTCCGAGGGCCAGGAAGATGGTCGCCGGCAGGCGATCGAGGATCAGTTGGAGCACGGGCTCGGTCTTGGTGAACGAGTAGCCCAGGCACGGTGCTGAGCAGACGATGGCCGCCTCGCCGACGCCGTAGGTGCGCCCGAAGAACAGTCCGGACAGGAAGATCCAGTACTGCTCCCACACCGACTTGTCCAAACCAAGCCGTGCCCGATTGAGCTCGATGGTCTGGTCCGTGCAGACCTTGCCACAGGTGAGGCGCGCGACATCGGCCGGAAGCAGGGCGAAGAGCACGAAGACGACCAGGGTGAGCAGGAGGAGCAGGAGGAGCATGATCAGGACGCGCCTGATGATGTACGCCGTCACCGCTCCTCCTCTCGTGACATGTCGGGTCCTGACGTGCCGGTCGATGTCATGCGCGCGAGGTGGGGCGGGCGCACCCGCCCCACCTCGCGACGTCGCCGCTTACTGCGCGGCGTACATGATGGGGTACGGGTAGGACCCGTACGCCGACCAGCTGAAGATCGGCCCCACCTTGGTGCCGGCCAGC
>VGBQ01000006.1 GCA_016870425.1 Actinomycetota bacterium
ACCGTTGTCCGAGGTGAAGAGGAGGAGGGTGTTGTCGAGTCGGTCGGTCGAGCGCAGGGTGCGCACGATGCTCGCCACCGCGTCATCGACGGCGAGCAGTGTGCGCTGCTGCTTGCGCACCAGATTGGGTCCGGCCTGAGGTGCGAGCGGACTTCGCTCACGGATCCACTCGGGCTTGCCGGCAACTTGGTTGTAGCCCGGCACGGGCACCTGGGGCAGCCGCTCCTTGCGGTGGCGAGGGGCGGCGGTGTAGGGGCCGTGTGGAGCGAATGGCGCGTAGAGGATGAAGAGCGGATCCTCCCGGGGTGTCGTGCGGATGAGCGATGTCGCGCGAGCGGCGAGATAGTCGGTGGAGTAGAAGCGCGGGCTGGTGCCCTGGTAGCTGTAGTCGACATCCCGGCCCCCGTTGGTGCTGTTCATGAGCCAGTAGTCGAAGTAGGCCTGGTGGCGCGCTCCGGGAGGAGGGTTGGGTGGGAGGGCGAAGGAGTGCCACACATCCCACCCCTGCGGCACGTAGTCGACCGTGCCGGCGTACTCCTCGCGAGCGGTGGGGATGGCGTAGCCGTTGAGGTAGCGGCCCACGAGCGCCGTCGTGTAGCCAGCTTCGTCAAGTTTGCGGACGAAGGTCCGGTCCTCCGCACCGCCCTGATGGAAGACCTCCCAGCCGCCGTACGGCGTCCAATTCGTCCACACTCCCGTCTGGCCGGCCGGCTCGCCCGTGAGGAGCGTGGCCCGTGCCGGGCAGCAGGTCGGGGTTGTCGCGTGGGCATTGTCAAACGTGATGCCGTGACCACCGAGGAGGGCGCGGGTCTTCGTCATGACGGCCATGAGGTTGGCGCTCTGGTCATCGGTGACGATGACGATGATGTTGGGCCGCTCGTCCGCTCGCGGCTTGGTGGCCGAACTCTCGCGTGCCGATGTCTGCGCCGCCGCGCCCGGGATATCGGGAGGGATGATGGCCTGCGCCGTCTGGCCCACGGTCATCGGGCTGAGGCCCACCACCAGTGCGACCATCGACGCCAGCACGATGCGCGCGGGCACTCGCATGCATCGTCCTCTCGACCGCCAGGCTCCCGCGGAGGCGGGGGGTGACGAGGCTATCAACCGCTCAGGGAGTGACTCTCGGTGACGAAGTGATCCGCAGGGTCCACGAGGGGATTCCCACGTCGAGTGGCACAAACCGGGCAGACGGCGTATAGATCACGCCATGCGGCGCATGAAGGTAGTGATCATCGGGGCTGGGTTCGCCGGCCTGGACGCAGCCAAGTTGCTGCGCAAGTGCCCGCGCGTGGACGTGGTCATCGTTGATCGCCACCCCTACCAGCTCTTCAGTCCCCTGCTCTACCAGGTGGCGACGGGCGCACTGCCCGAGGACGACATCGCCTACCCCGTGCGCGCCGCGATACCCGGAGTGACCTTCGTGCGCGGCGACGTCGTGCGCATTGACCCGCAGGCCCATCATGTCCGCTTGTACGACGGGCAGGTGATCGACTACGACCAACTCATCCTGGCCACGGGCAGCGTCGGCACGACATTCGGCATCCCAGGAGTCGAAGAGAACGCACTGCAGATGAAGTCCATCGCCGATGCCCGCCGTATCAAGACGCGCCTTCTCAATACCTACGAGGAGGTGCAGGAAGGGCGCCTGCCGCGGGAGTCGCTGCGGGTCGTCGTCGTCGGAGGCGGCCCCACCGGTGTCGAGGTCAGTGGTGCCGTCGCGGAGTTGCAGGCCAGTCTCGTGCGGGAGTATCCCGACATCGCCGATCGCGCGAGCGTGACGCTCGTGGAAGCCGGTCCACGACTGCTGCCGTCATTCACCGAGGAGTCCAGCGCTCACGCCAAGGAGGAGCTCGAGCAACTCGGTGTCACCGTCAAGGTCGACACGGCTGTCGACCGGATGTACGAGCGTGACGTGCACCTGAAGACCGGTGAGATCCTGCCCGCGGGGACGGTCGTATGGGCAGCCGGAGTGGCCGCCCCGGAACGCTGGAGCGATCTCGGCGCGACCGGGCCGGCGCGCAGGCTTGTCGTTGACGAATTCCTGCGGCTGCCGGGCGCGCCCGACGTCTGGGTGATCGGCGACACGGCTGCCTTCTCACCCGATGGTGGCGCGCCCCTCCCGATGGTCGCTCCCGTCGCGATGCAGATGGGCCGCCACGCCGCTCGCAATATCACCGCTCTTGCAACCGGCAAGCTCATGAAGCCCTTCCACTACCTGGACAAGGGCCAGATGGCCACGATCGGTCGTCGTCGTGCGGTCGCCGAGACACCGCAGGGTATTCGCCTGCATGGCACGCCCGCGTGGCTTGCCTGGCTCGGCCTGCACGTCGCCTACCTCGCCGGTGGTCGCAATCGCGTCAGCGTGCTCGCCGATTGGGCATGGAACTACCTCGCCTGGAGCATCGGCCCGCGCCGCGCCATCATCGAGTAGGGCACGGGCGCCGTGGCCGACGTGGGCTAGTGTCCGCCCACGTGGGAGCGCGTGAGGTGTGGCGTCGCGTCGTCCCCTCCCGGACCATTCCGCGCACCCGCTGGCGCAGCGAGGGCTCGCGCTGGCGCACTGGCCCGGGCACCTTCGTCATCCTCATTGTCGGGCTGTGGCTCTTCGGCACTGGTGAGGCGATGCTCGTCGATGCGGCGCTCGGCAACGCGCCCTGGACCGTCTTCGCCCAGGGCATCGCGGTGCGCACGGGGATCGCGATCGGTCTCTCCACCTTTGTCACCAGCGTCGTGGTTCTCCTCATGTGGATCCCTCTGCGGGAGAAGCCGGGCCTGGGCACGATCGCCAACGCCATTGTCATTGCGCTCGCGCTCCAGGTGATGATCGGCGTGCTGCCGACACCGGAGTCGCTGGGCTGGCGATTGGCCCAGGTCGTGACGGGAATCGTCCTGGTCGGCATCGGCAGTGGTCTCTACCTCACGACCAATCTGGGGCCCGGCCCGCGCGATGGCCTGATGACCGGGATCCACGAGCGCACGGGGATCGCGGTCACTCCCGTGCGACTGTCGATCGAGGTCATCGTCCTCGCTGTCGGCTGGATCCTGGGTGGCACGGTGGGCGTCGGCACTGTGCTCTTCGCGGTCCTCATCGGGCCTTCCGTCGGGTACGGCCTGAAGTTGGTCGGCTGGATCGCCGGATCCCGCCAGGAGTTGCCTCCGGCTGATGTGCACCCCGAACTCGAGGCCTGACCACTAGCCTTCCCCGATGACCGATGTCTCGCTCTCCTCGCATCTCGCCGACCGGCTCCGGCAGCGGGGAGTGGATCGCGGCTTCGGCATCGTCGGCGACTATGCCCTGCGCCTCTTCGCCGATCTCGAGGATGTGGGCTTCCCCGTCCTCGTCACGGCCGACGAGCAGGGTGCGGCGTTCGCCGCTGACGCATATGCCCGACTCAAGGGTCTTGGTGTCGTCGCCGTCACCTACGGGGTCGGTGGGCTCAAGATCGCCAACGCCGTGGCGGGCGCCTGGGCGGAGCAGGTGCCGCTCCTCGTCATCTCTGGGGCCCCGGGCCTGCGTGAGCGAGCCGGTGATGTGCTCCTCCACCACAAGATCCGCAACTTCGACTCGCAACTCGTGGTGTTCACAGAGCTCACCTGTGCGCAGGCTGTCATCGACAATCCCGCCACCGCCGCGGATGAGATCGATCGGGTGATCGCTGAAGTGCTCTCGCAGCAGCGACCCGGCTATCTGGAAATCCCCCGTGACATGGTGGAGGTGCCGATCGCACCTCCCCGACATGAGCGCCTTCGCGCTCACCTGCCTCCGGTTGACGACGATCGATTGCGTGCTGCGGTGGCAGACGCCGTCGAGTGCCTGCAGAACTCACACACCCCCGTCATCCACGCGGGTGCCATGGTGTGGCGTCGCGGCCTCGGCCCCGCTCTCGTCGAGGTGGCGGAGCGCCTGCGGCTGCCCGTCGCGACCAGCTCGCTCGCCAAGGGGATGTTCCCCGAGAGGCACCCGCTCTCCCTGGGCGTCTACATGGGTGCGGTGTCCTCTCCCGAAGTCGTCGAGCGCGTCGAGGGTGCCAGCACCGTTATCAGTCTCGGCGTGCTCAACACCGACCTCACCATGGGCGCCTTCACGGCCCACCTCGACCCGTATCGACATGTCGATGCACAGGACACCGAAGTGACGATCGGATTGCGCACCTACAAGGACGTGCCACTGTGGGCCTTCCTGCCAGCGCTTGCAGCGGCGGCCAGCACAGTGGCCGATCCCCTGGACAAGTCCGTGCATCCGCGTCCGGACTTCAGCCCCGAGCCCGGGGCGCCCCTCGGCGTGGCCCGGGTCATCGCCGCGGTCGACGCCCATCTCGACGAGCGTCACGGTCTGCTCGTCGATCCAGGTGAGTGCCTCTTTGCCTCGGTCGACCTCTCCGCTCCGCACTGGTGTCTGGCGAGCGCCTACTACGCCACGATGGGCTACGCCGTCCCCGGCGCGCTCGGCGCCGGCATTGCCGAGCCGAGCTTGCGGCCGGTTGTCCTCGTTGGCGACGGCGCCTTCGCGATGACCGGCTTGGAGGCCGCGAGCGCCGCCTTCCACGGTGTCGCCCCGGTGATTCTCGTGCTCGACAATCACGGCTACGGCACCCAGCGACCGATGAAGGACGGGGACTTCAACGACATCCCGGCCCTGCAGGCCGAGCACCTGCCCGCGGTCTTCGGGACTGGCCGCGGTTGGTTGGCGAGCACCGAGGATGAGCTCGACGCTGCTTTGACGCAGGCCATGGCATCGGAGGAGCTCTGCATCATCCGGGCCGTGGTGCCGCAGGGTGATCGCAGCCCCGCGCTGCTGCGTCTGACCGATGCCCTCGGTCGACGCGTCTAGCGAGCCTGCTGGGTGATCTCGACCACCACGCCGAGCGCCTCGCTCACGCCTCCGGCGTAGATGCCCTTCAGCGGCGGCACATCGGCATAGTCGCGGCCTCGCGCGACGATGACGTGGGCCGGTCCGACCTCGCGGTCATTCGTGGGATCGATTGCATGCCAGTCGCCGTCCCAGTACTCCACCCAGGCGTGGCTCTCGCCCGCCACCGTCTCGCCCACGCGCTCCTCAAGTGAGTGGAGATAGCCGCTGACGTAGCGCGCGGGGATTCGCGCCGCACGCAGCAGTGCGAGCGTGGCGTGCGTGAAGTCCTGGCATACGCCGTGGCCGGCAGTCCAGGCTTCGCGAGCCGTCGTGTAAACCGATGTAACGCCTGGCGTATACGCGATGCGGTCGCGCACGGAAGCGACTGCGCTCCCCACGGCATCGCGTGGCGAGGGCAAGCGTCGGAGGTCGTCGACGATATCCGCGCGGTCCGGGTCGAGAGCCGCATCATCGACGTAGCCCGTGACCGTGAGGTATTCGGCCCATCGGTCGGCGACGGAATCCGACAGGACCTTCTCCCAGCTGGCGCGCTTGTCCACATGCCGATGTGCGGGGGTATCGACGGTGCTGAGGGAGACGACCTCGAGCCGATCATCCGGCTGGTGGACATCGAAGGCTTCGACGTGCGCACCCCAGTAGTCCACGTATGGCTGCACCGTCGTGCTCGGAGTGACGTGCAGGGCATGCGAGAGAAGCACCTGGCCGTCACGGTGCAGTGGCGTCATGCGCACCTCATTGAAGCTTGCGTCGACCAGACCGGCGTATCGGTAGCCGGTGCGATGGGAGATATGCAGCCGGCGTCCGGCACCCTGCTCGGGCACGGCACCCATCAGTGACTCCACACGATCGTGCCCGACTGCCGGAAGAACGCCGCGTCGGCGATGTCGGAGGCGGTCATCGCCGCGATGCGCGCCTGCTCGGCGAGGCGATCGACGTCGTCGGGCGTGGGGTTGACGGCGAATTCCAGTGCTGATCGGAGCATCCCGACCTCGCGGAGCAACTCCGTGCCCCCACCTGCTCCGAGTGCCATGATCGAGCGCACGGCCTCCTCCGCCTCCACCGCACTGCGTCGCATCGACCGCGGGAAGTCCGGGTCGAGCACCAGGAATTCGCGCACGCCGTCGCCATCGGGGGCTGCGCGCCGGAGGTACGCCGAGTGCGCGGCCGCGGAGCGCAGCGTCGCGACGGATCCTGACTCCGGCCACACCGCGTCGTGCTGCACCGCAAGCAGGCGAGCCGTCATGTCGATCCGCTCTAGGGAGCGACCCAGCACGAGGAAGTGGTAGGCCTCGTCACGGGGCATGGCCCAGGCAATGACACCATGCACGACCAGCAGTCGCTCCACGACGCGATGCAGCGCCACCCCAGGGCTGTCGACGCGCGCCAGTCCTCGGCCCCGGACCACGGAGAGGTGCGCGGCGTTGAGGGCCTCGAATACCTCCACGGCCAACACATCGCGCACGGCAAGCGCATTGGCCCGCGCCGCCGCGATCGCCCCCGCGACGGTGGAGGAGCGATCAGCCGATCCGAGGACGATGCTGACCAGGTCGGCGCTTGCACCCGCTTCGTCATCCGGCAGGGACAGGGCATCGAGCAGGAGCGCGCAGGCCGCTGCCTCATCGGCAGGGGCTTCCTCGACTATGAGTTGGTGATGCTCGGCGACCATCCGGGCGGTGGCATGCGCCCGCTCGAGGTAGCGACCGATCCAGAAGAAGGACTCGGCGATCCGGCTCAGCATCGCCGCTCCTGCTGCTGCTGTCGCTCCTGCTGCTGAAGCCGCTCATCGTGGGTGCGTGGAGCCTCATGGCGCGCCGGCAGGTCGGGCTCCACCGATGCGCGCCGCCGTGGACGCGGCTGCGGCCGCGAGTCCGCCCCGGCAGCATCGAGGACCCAGGTGTCCTTGGATCCGCCGCCCTGGCTGGAGTTGACCACGAGGCTGCCGGCGGGGAGTGCAACACGGGTGAGGCCTCCGGGGAGCACGTAGATCTCGTTGCCGTCGTTCACGGCGAAGGGGCGCAGGTCGACATGCCGCGCCTCGACGCGGCCGCCCTCGACGACGGTCGGGCACGTGGAGAAGGTGACCACGGGCTGGGCGATCCAGCCACGCGGATGCGCATGGACTGCGGCGCGCGTCTGCTCGATCTGCTCCTCGGGGGCGCTCGGCCCCATCAGTAGCCCGTACCCACCGGAGGCATCGCTGGGCTTAATGACCATGCGCTCGACATGCTCGAAGACATGCTCGCGCTGCTCGTCGTCGGAGAGGTCATAGGTGTCGACATTGGGCAGGATCGGCTCGGCGCCGAGGTAGTAGCGGATGAGTGCGGGGACGAAGGGGTAGATCGCCTTGTCGTCGGCGACTCCGTTGCCGACGGCGTTGGCGATCGTGACATTGCCGGCCCGCGCGGCATTGAGGATGCCCGGCACGCCGAGGATGCTGTCGGGGCGCAATTGCAAAGGGTCGAGGTAGTCGTCGTCGATCCTCCGATAGACCACGTCCACCTGCCGGGGACCCAGCGTGGTCCGCATCCAGACGCGATCGTCCCGGCAGTAGAGGTCACGTCCCTCAACGAGCTCGACCCCCATGTTGCGCGCAAGGAAGGCGTGTTCGTAGTGCGCGGAGTTATGCACCCCGGGAGTCAGGACGACGATGACGGGGTCGCTCACCGGCGCGGCGTTGTGCAGGGCCCTTTCCAGGCGCTCGGGATACTCGGCGACGGGTCGCACGACATGGCCCGAGAAGACCTCCGGCAGGACATGGGCGAGGGTGCGACGGTTCTGCAGGACGTAGGACACCCCTGACGGATTGCGCAGGTTGTCCTCGAGCACGCGGAATCGACCCTCTTCGTCTCGGATGAGGTCGATGCCGGAGATGTGAATGCGCACGCCGTTGGGGGGCTGCATGCCCCAGGCCTGCCGGTGGAAGTGCGTCGACGTGGTGACCAGTCGTCGCGGCACGATCCCTTCGGCGAGCACCTCGCCGGGACCGTAGACGTCGGAGAGGAACATCTCCAGCGCCTCGATTCGCTGCACGACACCTGCTTCGATGACCGACCACTCCTCGGCGGTGATGATTCGAGGGATCAGGTCCATGGGCAGGGGACGCTCGCGCTCCCCGAGGGTGAAGGTGATCCCATTGCGATCCAGGTAGGCGTCGCGCAGTCGAGCGCGGTCGTGCAGCTCTTCGGGGCTGAGCCGCGAGAGCACGCGGTGCAACTCAGCCTGGGGCGGTCGAGGGGAGTCCTCGGCGTACATCTCGTCGTATGCCGGCACCCCCGTCACGGTGCTCATGGACGCAGTCCTAGCAGTCCTGTGTTTCGCACGTGTGTCATCGAAATGCGACGACGCCGATTCCCGGCTCGACGAGGCTTCCCAGGTAGAGCTTGCCCCCGTGCTCCCGGACACCGGTGACGTAGTGGTAGTCCTTGCCCGATGCCTGCAGGTTGTGCACGACATCGCCCTCGCCGTCGATCCCGACGACCCATGTGATGCGTGTGACGTCGGGCTGCAGACGGTCGGGGAGGGCCCAGATGGCCGCGCGCAGCGCACCCGGCCGAGGCAGAAGCAGGTCGAGCAGTCGATTGCGTGCGGAAGGGAAGGCGATCCAGAAGACCCCATCGCTGCCCGTCGACATGTTGTCGGGCATCCCGGGGAGGTTGTCGATGATCACCGATCGCCGTCCGGCCTCGGGGCCGGCGAGGTCCAGGCGCGTCACGCGATAGCCACCGGTCTCGGCCACGAGGACAAAGGACTCATCGTCGGCGAGTGCGACACCGTTGGCGAAGTCGAGGTCATCGATGAGCACCGTCACCGTGCCGTCGGGGTCGCGGCGGATGAGCCGTCCGCTGCTCGTGTGCGACAAGATGTCGCCCTTGAACTCGTCCAGCCCGTAGTGGAGCGAGGAATCCGAGAAGTAGATCGTGCCGTCCTTGGCCACCGCGCAGTTGTTGGTGAAGCGCATGGGTCGCCCGTCGACTGCGGTGACCAGCTCGGTGATGTCCCCGGTGTCCGCGTCGATCCTCAGCAGGCCGCGGTGGGCATCGCACACGACGAGCCAGCCGTCGGGGTGAATCTCGATGCCGAGCGGGCGCCCGCCCGTCTGGGCAATGCGCTCGATCCTGCGGCCATCAGGAGACACGCGCAGCACGTAGCCCTCGCGGGTGCCGGTGTAGGCCGCGCCCTGCTCATCGACCGCGACATCCTCCGCACCCGAGCCAGGAAGGGGCACGACCTGCACTCCGGCGAGAGCCTCATTGGGTGCGAAGGGGCCGCGCAGCCCGACGTCACGGGGCGGTCTCCAGCGGCGGGGAATCAGGCGGGTCTTGGACATGCCCCCATACTGCCCGTGGGAGCGGGCTTACGCGGCGAGATTCAGGCGAGGCAGGCTGCGGACGGGTGCGCGTGTGCCTCCCGTGCGGTCAGTCACGCCGAGCAACTCGTAGGGGCGTAGGCCGACGCGGCTGAACCAGGTGCCGGACAGCGGGACAGGGGTGCCAGCGGGGGTGGGGCTGATCACGATGGTCCTCCTTGTGGGAGCGGGCTCGTGCGTGGACAGCCCCTGTTTAGAGCCTCCACATGACGTGCATGTGACATCCAGGATCACCGGGGACAACAGATGTGCGAGCAGTGGTTCGCGGGAGCGTGAGCCCCATCACAGGACGGCCTATCCGCCCCGCGAGAGGCGTGGCAGCATGTGCGGGTGATCGAGAGCGACGGCTCCCTCTGGGACTTCATCCTCGTCGTCGCCGTTGTCTTCCTGGCCTCCCTCGTCATGGGTTGGCTCGCGGCACGGATCCTCGACGTCCGGCGCGGCCGCCTCAGGTCCCTGGCCGCGGGTGTCATCGGCTATTTCGGGGGCCTGGCGCTGCTGTCGTTGCAGGTGCAGGGCAATGTCGAGATCGACTTCGAGAATGACTCCAACGCCACCTTCCTGCTCGTCGTGGCCTGGTTGGGATACGCCCTGATCGTTGCTCTGGTCGCGAGCCTGGTCATCGATGCCATGCTGCGCCCGCGTCGGCGGCGCCGAGGATTCCCCCGGCCTATCCGCGCGATCAAGGCGCGCATCGCCGTCACGCGCCGGCTCGCGGAGATCGCTCGCATTGCGCGCAGGAACGGCCTGATCGGCCGACGCCTGGCGTCGCGGTCGGAGCTCCTCTCACCCGAGACCGCGCGTGCGCTCAGGCTCACTCTCGAGGAGTCCGGCGGCATCCTCGTGAAGTTCGGCCAGATCGCCTCCACACGCGATGACCTCTTGCCGCCTGTCATCACCGACGAGCTTGCTGAGCTGCGATCCTCGGTGCCGGGCCTTCCCTTCGTGACCGTCAAGACCGTGGTCGAGACCGAGTTGGGAGCACCCCTCGCGACGATCTTCGCGTCGTTCGATGAGGAGCCTCTCGCCGCCGCATCGATCGGCGTCACCCATCGCGCCGTCCTGCAGGATGGGCGCCGAGTCATCGTCAAGGTCCAGCGCCCCGCGGTGGAGGAGAGCGTCGCGATCGATGGCAAGGTGCTCATCGGCGGGGCTCGGAGCCTGGAGCGCCAGTCCGCGGCCGCCAAGAGAGTGGGCGTCGTGGGCCTGGCCCGTGAGCTCGTCGCGGGGATCACCGAAGAACTGGACTTCACGCGGGAGGCCGCCAACAACGCCGCCATGCGGCGTGCCCGGGCGGACGATGAGGGGGTCGATCTCCCCGAGATCTACGCCGACCTGACGACGCGACGTGTGCTGGTCATGGACGAGGTGATGGGCAGGTCGGTCTCGGACCAGAGGGCTCTGGATGCCAGCATCGTGCCGCGTCCTTTGCTCGCCAAGCACCTGCTCGACTCGTTCCTCTCCCAGATCCTGTCGGATGGCGTGTATCACGCCGATCCCCACCCGGGCAACGTCATGATCGACGAGACCGGGACGCTGTGGTTCATCGACTTCGGCGCGGTCGGATGGATCGATCCCGTCACTCTCGAGGGCCTACAACAGATGGCCCTCGGCTTCACGCTGCGCGATCCCTCCGTCCTGGCCCGTGCGGTGCGTCGCGTGGCCGGTCAGGCCAGCGAGAGCATCGACATCACATCGCTGGAGTTCGATCTGGGCATCGTGCTGACGACGCTGCAGGGTGGCAGCTTCGATCCCCGGGCCATCGCGGAGATCATCCGCGTGCTGGATCGGCACGGCGTGAGTGCTCCGCCGGCACTCACCATCCTCGCCCGCGCGATCCTCACTCTCGATGGCACGCTGCGCGTGATCGACCCCGACTTCCGCATGGGCCCTGCCGCTCAGGAGCGCATGGGCGAGATCGTCGCCCATCAGGAGCTCGATCCGCGCGATCAGCTCACCCGGGAACTCGTGCGTGCCCTACCCGTCCTGCGCTCCATGCCCCAGATCGCGGAGGATCTCGCGCTCCAGGCACGCAGTGGTCGGCTCACGATGCGGATCGATCGCTACTCCGGTGGCGACGGGCATCAGCTGAATCACTGGATCAACCGGATCCTCTTCACCGTCGTCGGCGTCGTCGGCCTGGTGGGGTCGGGTCTGGTGCTCATCGCCGGGGGCCTTGACGGCAATGACACGGTCGCCAATCCGCTGCGCATCATCGGCTTCGTCGGGCTTTCGCTCTCTGCGGCCATGATGATGCGCGTGGTCGCGCAGATCCTGGCCCGCCGCGACGGGGACGATCCCTTCTAACGGGGCCGGTCAGCAGGCTGATTGCGTCCGATGTGTCGAACGCGTATCCCTGACCTCCCTTAGCGCGTGCCGACGGCGAGCAGCCGCTCGAGATCCCCGTGCACCTCAAGCCCGGCGCTCGTGGCAGTCGTGTCGAGGACGACTTGACCCGACGGATCGGTCAGTCGCACGCCCAGCGTCGCGTCGAGGGTCTCCTCCACCCGCTCGTGCATGCGCGTGCGAATGGGCGCATGCAGCAGACCACCGCGCACGCGCTCGGCACTGAGCTCCAGCACGCCGGAGGGCCCCTCGAGGCTCCAGCGCACGTGGCTGTCGTCGATCGATAGGGACCTTTCCTTCGATCCGTTGTACGTCGCCCACGAGTGCAGGCGCCGGCCGAGGCGCAGACCCACGATGAAGCCGCGGAAGGACGAGCGCAGCCACGGGATGATCGCCACCGAGGCGACCAGCGATGCCTCCGGTGCGCCGGCGAGATGGTTGGAGTGCATCCAGACGTAGCCGGCGGGGAATGCTCGACCCCAGTCCTTCTCGATGTAGCCCCGGCCCCCGGTGAAGTCCTGTCTGGTGCCTTCGACATCGAGTGCACCGCGCAGGTCGTGCCCGAAGGACACGACGCCGTGGTAGCACTCCATGAGCGGCACCCACGCGTAAGGGCCCATGATCCCGGGGCGACGCCATGTCACCGGCCACGGATCGAAGCCGGAGGCGAATTCGACCTCTCCGCGCAGGTCGGGCAGATCGAGACGGATTCCCGAGGTGCCGAAGTGGTTGGGTCCCACCCTCACGTCGAAGCCGCGGTCACTGGCCACGAAGTCAGTGGCGGCGTAGCGGTGATACCAGGATCGACCCGTCGCTCCATCCAGGACCTGCACGAAGGCCTCGTCGGTGACGTCCTCGCCGTCGCGTCCCCGGAAGACCCCGGGGATGAGGGCCCAGCGCGCCTGCTGGACCGGATCGACCAGCTTGACGTACCAGCCTTCGAAGAACCCCCGACGCACCCCGTGCCCGTGGAAGGCCTCCGGGCGTCGGATCCCCCGAATGAAGGCTGCCGGCCCGCGCATGCGAAACACGCTACTGCCCCTAGGCTCACCCCCGGAGGTGTGGGATGAGACTGCTCGTGCCCCGGGAGACGCGCCCGGGTGAGCGGCGGGTGGCCGTGGTGCCCTCCGTCGTGAGCAAGTTCACGCAATTGGGCTTCGAAGTCGTCATCGAGTCGGGAGCGGGCGACCTGGCCTTCGCGCCCGACTCCGACTACACCGCTGCCGGGGCGCTCATCGTGCCGACGGCCGGGATGGACGATGCCTTTGCCGCCGCTGACGTGGTCGCCTCTGTGCGACCCCTGGACTACGGTCGGGCGAAGCGGCTGGCGAAGGGTGCAGTCGCCGTGTCCTTCCTGTCGCCGGCCATCGACCTAGACACCATCCGGGGCGTGCACGATGCGGGAGCGACTGCGCTGTCCTTCGATCTCGTGCCACGCATCTCGCGCGCGCAGTCGATGGACGCCCTCACCTCACAGGCCCTCGTGACCGGCTATCGTGCTGCGCTCGTGGCGGCCGACCGGCTGCCGAAGTTCTTCCCGCTCTTCATGACCGCCGCCGGCACCATCCAGCCCGCGCGCGTCCTTGTGCTCGGCGCCGGTGTCGCGGGGCTGCAGGCCATTGCGACCGCCAAGCGCCTGGGCGCACGTGTCTCGGCCTACGACGTGCGCGCAGCGAGTGCCGACGAGGTCCGCTCGATGGGAGCGACCTTCATCCAGCTCGACCTCGATGCCCTCGAGGGCGCTGGCGGGTATGCCCGCGAGATGAGCGAGGATCGAGCTCAGCGCCAGCGCGACCTGCTCGCTCCCCACATCGCGGAGTCCGACGTCGTCATCACCACCGCCGCGGTCCCCGGCCGTCAGGCACCGATGCTCGTGACCCGCGCGATGGTCGAGGGCATGAAGCCCGGCTCCGTGGTCGCGGACCTAGCCGCCGAGACCGGCGGCAATGTCGAGGGTTCGCGCCCGGGCGAAGAGGTCATGATCGGTGAGGTGCTCCTCTGGGGTGGCCGCGACGTGCCGAGCGAGATGCCCGTGCATGCGTCACAGCTCTACGCGATGAATGTCTACTCGCTGCTCACGCTCGTCGCCAAGGATGGCCAGGTCGTCGTGGACGCGGCCGACGAGATCATCGCCGGCTGCGCGGTCGTGCTCGAGGGCGATGTGCGCAACGAAGCCGCGCAGGCCGCTCTCCAGGGAGGATCCTGATATGGACGGGGTAGCACTCCTCACGATCTTCGTGCTGAGCATCTTCGTGGGCTTCGAGGTGGTGTCGAAGGTCTCGACGATCCTGCACACGCCTCTCATGTCCGGGGCCAACGCGATCCACGGCATCGTCCTCATCGGTGGCATCACCGTGACGGGAGCGGCTGACTCGCCGGCGGAGATCATCATCGGCGTCGTCGCCATCTTGCTCGGCGCGATCAATCTCGTCGGGGGCTTCGCGGTGACCGACCGGATGCTCGAGATGTTCAAGTCCAAGGCCAAGGTCAAGGACGAGGGGGCCCTGTGATGACACCCACATGGGTGCAGCTGGGCTACCTCGCTGCCGCTGTCCTCTTCATCCTGTCCCTCAAGGGCCTGTCGTCGCCGAAGTCCGCGCGCATGGGCACCCTCCTCGGTGCCGCGGGCGCACTCCTGGCGACCGTGATCCTCTTCTTCAGCGGCATCGAGCTCGACAACCTCATCGTGATCCTGGTTGCTGTGATCGCGGGCACCGCGATCGGCCTTGTGGCCGCACGCCGGGTCAAGATGACGGCAATGCCGCAGCTCGTGGCGCTCTTCAATGGTGCGGGCGGCGGCGCTGCGGCGCTCGTGGCGCTCGTCGAGTTCCTCGAGTACGGCTCGACCAAGGGCACGTTGTTCCTTATCGCCACCGTCCTCACCGTCCTCATCGGCGGTGTCTCGGCCAGCGGCTCAGTGGTGACCTACCTCAAGCTGCAGGAGATCATGACGACGCGGCCCGTCGTCCTGCCTGCGGGTCGCTTCATCACCATTGGCATCGCCGTCCTCACCGTGGCTGCCGCCGTGTGGGTCATCGTGTCGCCCTCGACCCTCGGGGTCACGGGCCTGCTCGTGCTCTCGCTGATCTTCGGCATCCTCTTCGTGCTCCCCGTGGGCGGTGCCGACGTACCCATCGTCATCTCACTGCTCAACGCCTTCACGGGCCTGTCCGTGGCCGCATCGGGCTACGTGCTGAGCAATGTCCTGCTCATCATCGCGGGCACGCTCGTGGGTGCGTCCGGCACGCTCCTCACGAGGGAGATGGCCAAGGCGATGGGCCGTCCGCTCACGTCGACTCTCTTCGGGGCCTTCTCCGGCACGACCCAGGGTGGCGGCGGCACTGGTGAGGACCGCCCCGTGCGCTCGGCCGGTCCCAATGACGTCGCGATCATGCTCGGCTACGCCAACAAGGTGATCCTCGTGCCGGGCTATGGCCTCGCGGTCGCCCAGGCGCAATCGACACTGCGCGAAGTCGCCGACCTGCTGACTGCGCGCGGCATCGACGTCGACTACGCCATCCACCCCGTCGCGGGCCGCATGCCCGGTCACATGAATGTCCTCCTCGCGGAGGCGTCGGTGCCCTACGAGCAGCTCAAGGAGATGGAGGAGATCAACCCCGACTTCTCCGCGACCGATGTCGTGCTCGTCGTGGGCGCCAATGACGTCGTCAATCCGGCGGCGCGCAGCGATAAGTCAGCGCCGATCTACGGCATGCCAATCCTGGATGTCGACAACGCCCAGCAGGTGGTCTTCCTCAAGCGGTCGATGCGTCCCGGCTTCGCCGGCATCGAGAACGAGTTGCTCTACGACCCCAAGACGACGCTGCTCTTCGGTGACGCGAAGGACTCGCTCACCAAGGTCGTCACGTCGCTGAAGGCGTTGTAGGCCTAGACGACGCCGTAGAGGCGATCGCCCGCGTCGCCGAGCCCGGGCACGATGTAGCCCTTCTCGTTGAGGCGCAGGTCGAGGCCCGCGGTCACCACGGTGACATCGACCGGCTTGCCGGCGTAGGTCTCCTCGACATGCCGCAGTCCCTCGGGTGCGGCGAGAAGCGCGATCGCGGTGACATCGCTGGCCCCGCGGTCGAGGAGCAGGTCGATGGCGGTGACGAGTGTGCCGCCCGTCGCGAGCATGGGATCGAGCACGTAGACCTGACGGCCGTCGAGGTCGTGGGGGATCCGATCGGCGTATGTCGAGGCGATGAGCGAGTCGTCATCGCGGACCATGCCGAGGAAGCCGACCTCGGCGGTCGGCATGAGGCGCATCATCCCCTCGAGCATGCCTAGACCGGCGCGCAGGATCGGCACGACCAGAGGGCGTGGGCGGGCCAGGTGTACGCCGGTGGTCTCGGCGACGGGCGTCTGGATCGTGACAGGTGTGGTGCGCAGGGAGTGCGTCGCCTCGTAGGCGAGCAGCGTCACGAGCTCTTCGACGAGGAGCCGGAAGGTCGCGGAATCGGTGGTCTCGTCACGAAGCGTGGTCAGCTTGTGGGCAACGAGCGGATGCTGGACGACGACAGTACGCACGCGCGCAGCGTATCGGGGCGAAGGTGCGGCGCGGGAGCGGTCCCGCATGCCACCATGGGGGCGCGCCCACCTGGGCGCGAAGAGAGGGGCGCAGGCCATGGACGACGACGCGGGCTATGCCGTCGCGGCCTGGCGCGAGGAGGGCCGCTGGTCGGTCGCCGCGCTGCCCCCGAGGGCGACGGAATCCCTCGACTCCTTCCTCGCCGCCCTGCGTCAGCTCATCGCCGAGGGCGGTGCGCTGGGCTTCCTGGTGGTGGAGGAGGACTTCTTCCTCGGCGTGCGGATGATGCCGGACGGAGCAGCGCGACTGCTGCTGTCGGATGTCGGTGCGGCCCTGGAGTTCCCGCTGGCCGAGGAAGTCGCGGACATGCTCGAGGCTGAGCTCCCCGAGGACGACGAGGAGCTCGACGAGGTGGAGCCCATCGGCGACATCTCCTTCGCGGCCGACATGGGCATGCCGGTGAGCGAGCTCGAACTCATCCTCGACGATCCTGACCTCTATCCCGACGAGCAGGTTGTGGCCATCGCATCGCGCCTTGGCTTCGAGGACCAGCTCGCGGCGGCGCTGGAGCGCGACTGACGCATGCGTCACGCCGACGCAGATGTCGCAGCGATGCGCGAGGCGCTGGAGCTGGCGCGACAGTCCCTGCTTGCCGACGACGAGGACGTGCCTGTCGGCGCACTCGTGCTGGGTCCCAACCGCCGGGTGCTCGCCTCGTCGGCCAACCGCCGGGAGGCCCTGACCGATCCGACGGCGCACGCCGAGGTCGTGGTGCTTCGCGAAGCCGCACTCGCGCTGGGCGACACGCACCTCGTGGGCTGCACGCTCGTGGTCACCCTCGAGCCCTGCCCCATGTGCGCGGGCGCAGCACAACTCGCTCGCGTGGATCGGGTGGTCTTCGGGGCCTGGAATGACGAGTACGGCGCCGCCGGATCGACATGGGATCTGCTGCGTGATCGTCGCCTGTCGCACCGGCCGGAGGTGGTCGGAGGAGTCCTTGCGGAGGAGTGCCGCGCGGTCGTGCGGCAGTTCTTCGCCCGGCGGAGGTGAGGCAGTGCGCCGCTGTGTAACCTTTCCGGCGGTGGCGTGTCCGAGCGGCCAAAGGAGCACGCCTCGAAAGCGTGTGTGGGGGCAACTCCACCGTGGGTTCAAATCCCACCGCCACCGCGTAGGGGTAGTGACGAAACTCGCTACCCGGAAGTGACGAAACTCCCCGTCGGGGGCTCGCAAGGGCTCTTGCCGGGGAGTTCGTCGTTGCATCGGGCATGTGGTGAGTGGTTGATCGGCTAGAAGCGAGGAGGGGCCGTGACGTCAGTGCCGCGTTGGTTCACGGACACCGAAGATGGGCACTCCGCGGACTACGCCGAGAGCATGCGCCAGCGGGCACGCGATGGCGAAGACCTCGAGGGCGAAGCACGCCTGCTGGATGCGGTCGTCACCCCGGGGAGCCGACTGCTCGACGCAGGGTGTGGGCAGGGTCGGATCGCGGGCGCCCTTCATCGCAAGGGCCACGAGGTCGTGGCGGTCGATATCGATCCGGTGCTGTTGGCTGCGGCGGGCGAAGACAACCCTGGACCGACGTACCTCCTCGCCGATCTCACCACTCTGGATCTATCGGGGCTCGGTCACGGAGGGCTCTTCGATGCCATCGTCTGCGCAGGGAATGTCATCACCTTCGTGGCGCCAGGGGCCGAGGTCGAGACACTGCGATCCCTGCGCCGACACCTCGTGTCCGGGGGCATCTGCCTGGTCGGCTTCCAGGTCGAACGCATGGACCTGGATGACTTCGACCGTGACCTGGCCGAGGCGGGATTCGTGCTCGAGCAGCGCTTCGCGACCTGGGGCCTGCAGCCGTGGCACGACGAGGCCGAGTTCGCGGTGTCCTTCCTACGCGCGTAGGAGTGATCCGGATCGCCCATTGCGGACGATCGCGGCGTAGGTCCGTGGACGCTCGGCGGCCTATCGGCGCTCACCTGGGAGTTCCCGACGCTCTCATCCCGGGGGACTCGGGGATCTCTAGATCATCGATGAGGTCCCGCGGGCCTGGGTTCTGCTGTTCCGGCACCTGACGAGCCCCTGGCCACTACTGTCCGGAAATGCGCAGACTCCTGGTAGTTGCCCTTGTCTCCTCCGTCACGCTCCTGGGTATCCCGGCGGGGGCAACCGCCCAGCCGGTCAGCGAGGCGCCTCCCCAAGCTGATGCTCGCAGCGAGGTCTCGCCTCGGGCCGAGGCTCAGCCCACTCTGCGATGGCGGGCGTGTGACGTCGCGGAGACGCTGCGGGCGCAGTGTGCGCATCTCACGGTGCCGCGCGACTGGGCACGCGCCGACTCCGGCACCTACCGCATTGCCGTCGCGCGCATCCGGGCGGCGGTGGCTCCCACGCGGGGTGTGCTCCTCTTCAACCCCGGTGGTCCGGGTGTCGCGGGTCTGGATGCCCTCAACTTCGTCCACGGCCGGCTGCCCAAGGTGGTCAGGGACTCCTATGACGTTGTGGCCTTCGACCCGCGTGCCACCGGGAGCTCGCAACCCGTGCTCAACAACTGTCGCGTCGCCGAACCCTCCCTCCCCGCGACGGGCCCAGTCGACTGGGAGGCCGTGACTGAGGATTACGTCGGTGAGATGTCGGAGGCGCTGCAGGCATGCCTCGCGGTCAACAAGACGACCGCGGCCAGTGTCGGGAGCTGGCAGGTTATCCGTGATATCGACCAGCTGCGCCGCGCGCTCGGGGCCGAGAAGATCACCTTCTGGGGCATGAGCTACGGCACGACGTTGGGCCGCGCCTACGCCCAGCAGTTCCCCCAGCGGCTGCAGGCATTGATCCTCGACGGTGCCATCACGCCGACTCCCGCGATCGGCGACTACGCACGCGAGCACATCTGGGATGACGCTACGGCGATCCAGACCATGCTCGGCGCTTTCGGCGCGAAGTCCCAACGTGCCTACTGGACCGTCATGCGATTCTTGGAGAGGGGCACCCTTGAGGTGGGGAACGGTAGAGAGCTCACTCGGTGGTCTGTGACGCTTTACCTTACCAACGGCGCGGCGTACCAGAGCCATTGGGACGACATGAGGGCGACCCTCAACGTGTTGTACGACGCGATCCGCAATTCACGCACGGTCACTCGCGAGCAGTACGAGCGCATCACCACCAGGCCCGAGACCGGCCGGAGTGAGGATGGGTCAAGCCCCGTCTTCCACTTTGTCAACTGCTCCGACATGCATGACCGGCCGAGTGTGCAGGTCCTTGCCGGTGCCGCTGAGCAGGCGGCGAAGGTCGGTGTGACGGGGATGGGCCTCATCTCGCTCAATGAGGGTATTCAGTGCGCGGGTCTCCCGGCGCTGGGACGGTCTGTGCCGCCCCTGACGACGCCGCTGCGGCTGGCGACACCGCCGATCGTCATCAACTCGGTCGGTGATAACCGGACGCCCTGGCTCGGAGCGCGGGCCACCGCCAACTTGTTCACCGGCTCATCGATGGTGACCTACGCGGGCACGCAGCACGTGACCTACGGCGGCCCATCGCGATGCGTCAATGCAGCGGTGACGCCGTACCTGCTCTACGGCACTGTGCCGGCGCGCTCGGTGGCCTGCCCACTCGAGTATCCCTAGGCCATCCCGAGCGCGACCTGGTCGCGCCCTCGGTCCGTCTTGACGAGCGACATGGTCGATTTCGAGGGCTGGTGGGGCCGACTTCCGACCATGTCGCTCGTCAAGACGGCGGGAGTTTGGGCGGCTGGTTGATCGTCTGGGGTGAATCGGCCTGATGGGCGACAATCCCTGAGCTGCACACCCATGGGACCGGCAGCACCGAGTCTCTGGCGCTCACGGCCGAGATCAGTGAGGACCGACTGCTCGAAGGGCTGTTCGTCGGGCCGTCAAAGCCCGAGTAGCCCGGGCACGGCTGCCTCGATCGCCTCCTTGGCGCGCATGGAGACGTGCTGCCCGTCGGGGCCCTCCATGTCGCAGTTGGCCATGACCGCGACGACCGCGCCGGTCGCGGGGTAGTAGCCGACGTAGGCGACCGCGCCGAAGACCCGGCCGTTGTGCCAGAGCGTGACGGGCTCGCCCGTCGCGACATCGCGATTGACGACGAGGCCGAGGCAGTAATCGGTGGAGCTGCCGGCGGCCGACGGTGCGCAGTTGTCCAGTCGCTCGGCTGCCAGCGACGCAGGGATGGCGCCGCGGCCAGTGCCGAGGGCGCGACCCCAGCGGCCGAGGTCGTTGATGGTGGACGCCATACCACCGGCTGCCCAGACATAGGACTGGCTCCAGTTGGTGGTGCGCCCGAGCGGCGGCAGGCTCGGGTCGATGGAGAAGACGTCCGAATAGGTCTGTGCATGTGGTGACTGCAGGTCGCCAGAAACGTCCAGGAAGCTGCGCGACATCCCCAGCGGTTCGAACAGCCGAGATTTCAGCAGCGCGGCGTACTCCTTGCCTGTTTCCTTCTCGAGGATGCGGGCCAGGATGACGGTGTTGGTGTTGGAGTAGGCCAGGCCCGTGCCGGGCACATCGAACTCACGGGGCAGTGCGGCACCCATCTCGATCAGGTCATCGGGGCGGTAGCGCTGCTTCGGATCCTTCATGAGTTCCTCGGCGAAGCCCGGGATGTTGGTGTTGAGGTAATCGCTGATGCCGCTGCTCATGTTGAGGAGCATGGCGATGGTGATCTCATCGGCCTTAGGGATCGCGGGATACCAGCGGTCGAGGCGGTCGTCGAGATCAATCCGACCCGCGGCGACCTCCTGCAGGACGAGCATGCCGGTGAAGGTCTTGGTCACCGAGCCAATGGGCGACTGGCGGTCTGGTGTCATCGCTCGCTTGCGCTCGTCATTGGCGTAGCCCACGGTGCCGACCCAGCGCCCGCGGCCGGGCACGATGACCGTCGCCATCGCTCCGCCGGGCAGGTCCGCCCAGGCGCCGAGGAGCGCGGCGTTCAGTCGTGTGGTCGCTCCGCTCGGCAGGGTGGAGCTGCTCGTCGCTGGCGGCGTGACGTCGCCGCGGGGCGACGGCTGGGCCCCCGCTCCCGTCGGGGCGAGGAGTGCCGCTGCCGTGCCCAGGGCCGCTGCCCCGAGGAGTGCCTTCGTCCACCTGGTCATGGGGATATCGAATCACCGGGGTGGGGATTGACCACTCGGCGGGGAAGGCGTGACCGGTCAGATGCCGGAATGCGGACGTCGGCCGCTGTGACCTGCGTCACTCCGACACGCCGGGGGTCAGCGCCGGCCCTAGAGGGAGGGTGTCCGACACGCCGGAGTCAAGGAGGCGCGAGGCGGGTGGGACGGATGTGACGAGTCCGTGACCTTCCTGTTATGTTCCCATGTCTATGTGGAGCGATCTGCCTGACCAGTCAGACCTCGATGACCGTCGCGCGGCCCGAGCTGAGCGGCGGGAGCACGCGCGTCGCAGCCGGCTGCGCCGGCTGTCGGCGACCGTGACGGTGCTCGCCCTAGCCGCTGTTGGCGGGGTCGTCGTACTCAGCCGACCGGCCGCCGAGGTGGCGCCGGTGGCCGCGCCGGTCTCCACCCAGGCTCCCGCTCCCGCGCCGGTTGCCTCCGAGGCCGTCGTGGAGGACAAGCTCCGTGCCGCCCTGGCCACCGGCAGCGGCGAGCCGCCCGCGGTGACCGCGGAGCCCCCGGCCGCAGAGCCCGAGGCCGTGGCCGCAGAGGCCACCCCGGCACCCGCCCAGAAGCAGGAATCGTCCAGCGATGTCGAGCCGGCGGCGCCGGCTGCGCGCTCGGCCGCGGCCGATGAGCCCGCCGGGCTGCCGGCCGAGGAGCTCCCGGTCGCCTCCGAGGGGGACTTCGGCTCGGTCATCGAGATCGCTCAGCGCGCGCTCGACGTGGAGCCCACGGGCTACTTCGGTCCCAAGACGAAGGCTGCTGTTGCGGAGTATCAGCAGGCAATCGGCCTGCCCGCGACCGGCCAGATTGCGACGTTCACCTGGTCGGCTCTCGGCGAGGAGACCGTCCAGGCTGCCCTCGACGCAGCCGGGTCAGCGGATGGATTCGTCGACGGTGAGCCCGCACCCATCCAGGAGACCCCGCAGGCCCAGCCCGAGGAGGAGTCGGCGTCGGAGGCTTCGTCGCAGGCGCGCAATACCAACGCCAAGCCCCCCGTGCTGGAGGAGACCGACAGCGGGGAGTCCGTCGCGGTCATCCAGCGTGCCCTGGGCGTCAAGCCGGCGACGGGCTATTTCGGCCCGCTCACGGCCAAGGCGGTGCGCCAGTTCCAGGCCGACAACGGCATCCCCACGACTGGCGTCATCGCTACCTATACCTGGGGCGCGCTCGGCAAGGAGATCGCTGGCCGCGCGGCCGATGCCCACGCGGCGTACGGCACCGTCTTCGGCCCCGGAGTGAAGGACAGTTCCGGCGGCAACGGCGGCAACGGCAACGGTGGGAACGGCAACGGCGGGAACGGCAACGGCGGCAACGGCAACGGCGGCGGCAACAGCAGCGGCGGCGCCGGTGGCAATGGCAACCTCTTCTGCCCCGTCAAGAACTTCTACTACGGCGATGGCCTCGGTGCCCCGCGGCCGGGTGGTCGCACACACGCGGGCCTGGACCTCATGGGCAAGCGCGGTGAGCCGATCTACGCCATCGACTCGGGCACGGTGACGCGCTCGGGATACCAGAGCAACGGGTCGCTCATCCTCGACATCACTGGTTCGCGTGGCATGTACTTCTACGGCCACTTCGACAAGATCCTTTTTGGTTACGGCGACAAGGTGCAGGCCGGCGACCTCATCGGCTACATGGGCGACACCGGCTCACCCGGAGCCGTCCACCTGCACCTCGAGGTGCGACCCAACGGTTGGTCGGGCGGCTATGAGGACCCGGTGCCGCTGATCAAGTCCCTCTGCGGCTGAGGATCAAGCGCGGTAACAGGCCAGCGGCTGAGGATCAGGCGCAGGACGTATCGAGTGAAGGCGGCCTTACCGTGTTAGCACGGTAAGATCGTTCTCGTTGCTATCCGTAGTAGCACGGGACTTTGGCCCGTGGGCCTAAGAGGTTGGTCACACGGTGGGCAACGCCGTGTCCGCGTCTCTAGTTTTCTCAGCATGCGACCCACTCGTCTCATCGCTTCGGTCTCCGCCGCGCTCGTCACGGCGGCTTCGCTCACGGTGCCCTCGGTGGCTCTGGCCGCCGACTCAGGAGGTGCGGATGACCGCATCGTCCTGCAGCCGGCCGCGCCGCAGGAGGAGACCCGAGCCGATAAGGAGGCGAAGCCTGCCTCCGATCAGGCCAAGGACAAGGCGAAGGCGCGCGGCAACGACGACCCGCCCATCTCCCGTGCACGTCCCATCTCAGACCTGCGGGATTCGGCGAAGTGCACCTCGGACACGGGTCGCTCCTGGGTGGTCGTCAACGGCCCCGGTGACGTGCGCGTGGCGGGCTGGGCGCAGTGCGTGGGCCGGTCGTGGACTCTCGATGTGACTACAGGCTCGGGCCACATCGGTGGGATGACCCTGCAGGCATCGGACTTCTCGGGCCGGATCACGATCCCCCGCGCGGCCAAGCCGACTAGCGATGTGCGGGTGCGTCTCCCCTGGGGCGCGAGCACGCTGCCCAAGGGCGATGCGTCGGCGTACCTCTCCCTCTTCCCGGCCGGGCGCGAGCTCGCCGGCACCGTGACGGTCATCGATGCTGCGAAGGCTGGGCGCATCGACATGTCCGGTCCGGTGCGCGATGACGGCACCTTCACCCTCAAGGCCAGCGGCGACGTGCTCTTCGCGAAGTCGGCCGTGCTCATGACCGGTGTCTACCGCAGCGGCTCCAACGCCGTGCGCGGCCGCGGCACCGAGCCCACGTGGGCCTTCTCAGGCAACGCCCCGTCCGTGAAGATCCCGGGGGCGACCTTCGACCGCGCGCGGTTCACCATGAGCAACACGACTCCGGGAGTGCAGGGCACGAGCCGGGTGAGCATCGAGCAGTACAAGATCGTGTCTCCGGTGCGCATATCCCTCGTGGACGGCACATCATGGAACGCCACCCTGCTGGGGGCCGACGCCGGCCCCCGCAAGGACGAGCGCCTGCCCGGACTCACGCTCATGGCCGACGGCGCGACCGGCTCGATCTCCGCCACGCGCGGGCAGATCCGCTGGAACGTTCGCATGCCCATGACCCTGGTCGACGGCGCGCTCGCGCTGCGCGGCAACGCCACGCTCATCGGCCCGGCCAAGCTGCGTCTCGCCCCGACCGCGGGTGTGGGCGATATCTATGGCACGGGGCAGCGCGCCGTCTTCACGGAGGCGGCTGGCTCCATGGTCCTGCAGGGACGGCAGGCCACCGGCCGCATGGCGATTGGCGCGGTGGGCGAGCAGCTCGTCGACATGCCTGATGGCTGGACCTCGGTCAGCGTGATCGAGCTGACCCCGAAGTTCGCTGCGGGTCCGGCCGCCACGCTCGAGCGCAGCCTGCAGTACGTCATCACCGACCGCACCTCACGTGTGGTGCTCAGCGGTGCGCTTCCCGCCTCGGGTGCCCTCACTCTCCGCGCCAGCGGTCACCTCGGCATCGGCAGCACCAAGGTGCCCGTGCAGGGCCGCTACATCGGCGCAGGCCCGCGCCAGTCATCGACGCCGGGCAGGCTCCTGGTCGCCGCCGACACCGATCGTGCGCCCAAGGGCTACATCGATCTCGGATCCGGAGCGCGAGCCCAGGACACGACCATCCTCCTCACGACCGAGGGCGCCGCGCGTCCCGTGAATCGCCTCACGTCGGCCCGCGCACTCAGCCTGCCCTCCGTGACCGTGACGTCGAAGTCCAAGACGTCATCCCAGGGTGGGACCATCACGTTGACGGTCAAGGACGTCAACACCTCCGGGTCCGATGACTCCATCGTCCTCACCGGCACCTGGTCCTACGCCAACTACACCTACACGGTCAACGTCAAGGGCACCGGCACGGCGTACTGGGAGCCCTACGCCGGCCTGGAGATCCCGGTTGCCAGCATCTCCGGCACGATCACCCAGGACGACTCGACCAACACGACGACATGGGCCGTCTCCGTATCACCCGCCGTGACGTGGAAGACCGGCGACGGCATGACTCTCACGAGCGAGTTCAAGCTGTCGAGCACGTGCACCCAGGACATGGCCAAGTCCTGTCCGAAGAAGGATCAGATCCCCGCCGACGCCTTCTTCATCAGCGGTGACTCCGGAGTCATGAACATCCCGACGACGGTCGGCGTCACGATCCCCGAGCTCGAGGCTGGCGGCGCCTTCATGTCGACCGGCACCTGGGCGCGCTGGGACGCCACCGTCAAGGGCGGCAAGGCGGTCACCGTCGAGCTCGCCGACTCCTCCCTCACCATGGAGCAGGTCTCGGTCACGCTCTTCACCGGCGCCACGCGCGATGACACCGACCTCCCGCCCGACCTGGTCATGCCCGACCTGTCGGACCTCACCGCTGCCAACATGAACCTCCAGGCCTGCGGTCAGTTCAAGGTCGACGTCCTCGACATCGTCACGACCAAGGCACAGGGCTGCGTCGGCATCACCCCGAAGGGCAAGGTTCTCGGCCAGTCCAAGACCGGTGGCACCACCGCTTCGGGTGACGACACCGGTGGCGTGGTCGCCCCCACGGACGGCCACGATCCCGATGGCGACGGCGGTGCCCTCACGCTCGATCCCTCCGATCCGCCAGAGGTCAACGGCTTCGCCTACAGCGACATCGACCCCAAGTCGACCCCGCAGAAGAAGCCCGTCTCTGTGCAGCTCTACAACAAGGTTCTGCCGCTGCTCCCGAAGCAAAACAGCCTGACCGTCAAGATTCCCGTGCCCGGATCGCTCATGGAGTCCTTCGGCACCGGCATCTCGACCACGACCGACCTCATCGGCACCGGGTGGTTCAAGCCCAAGACCGAGGAGTTCAACGTCGACCTCGACATCCCGGTCAATCTCAAGGCCGCTGGCGCGACCCTGCAGAACATCAACCTCAGCCTGACCCGCAAGCAGGACGCCACCACGGATCCGGCGACCCACTACTACGACTTCGTGCTCGATGCGACGGGCGAGGTGGCGATCCAGACCCACCACTATCCCTTCGACGCCCAGATCGACCTGCAGGACGGCAAGAACAACTACGCCGAGGTCAGTCTCACCGTCATCGGCGAGTCCAACAGCCAGACGATCGGTGGCTTCGACGACACCTCGCTGCTCGCCGAGGGCGACTTCGAGCCGCCGAACATGAGCATGTTTGACGGCACCTTCGACGCCACCCAGCCGAAGAACGACTTCGCTGACTCGGGCTTTGAGGCCGGGAGGCCGCCGTACAACCTGCTGGACAACATGAGCTTTGAGGACAGCACGTCGATGAACCTGCTGTCGGTGGACGGGGCGACCTTCGACGGCGACGCCTCGGGCAACCTCCTGCCCAACTCCAGCTTCGACGACACCGATGTGCTGATGAACGGCGACTTTGAAGGCGTCGACGGAGTGACCGGATCAGCTGGCGATACGAAGGTCATCGGCTGGCAGATCCAGAATGGAACGGACACCAACTTCTCCGTCCAGCTCGTTGACGACACGGGACCATCCGGACAGGCGAGCCGGGTCGCCCAGGTGACCAACTCGTCGACCAAGGGTTACGTGGACGTCAACACGGGCTTCTACCAGCAGGCTCTGGTCGACGCCCAGACCGGTGGTTCCTACACCGTTACGGGGTGGCTGAAGTCCAAGGCCTCGAGCAACATCAAGCTCAATGTGACCATCGACTCTCCAGACGGAGGCTCGCCCGGCGACCTGCTCCCTCCTCAGATCACCCTGGCCCCCAACGTGTGGACACAGTTCAGCTACACCAGCACCCCCAAGACGACCGGGGGCAGCTTCAAGATCTACATCGCCCCGCTGGGCGGGCAGACCATCCTCGTGGACGACGTCACCTTTGGCCCGACGGCAGGCAACGCGGCGGGCAGCCTTCAAAACGTCGCGAGCCCCGACATCATCACGTCGTTCGACAGCGACAGCATCTCGGACTACAACGTCAGCGGTGGCACAACCGGCGTGGCGATCGCCAAGGCCAATGGCAATGGGTATCTGCAGACGACCGGCTGTGGCGGCTGGTGGCGCTTCAAGAAGGATTCCGTTGGCTACGAAGGCGGCGGCTTCTTCGACTTCAGTACGACGATCTACTTCCCGGGTTCCTCGGGACGTGAAATCGCCAATGTCGCCTTCCTTATGGACGACAATGGAGGGGTCACTGCCAAGGGACTCGTCTTCCGTCTGCAGACCCAAGAGACCGATGGCGGCTTCTACTTCACCAACGGGACTGTCCAGAACACCGCCAACGGCAGTTATCTCGGTCGCATCCCGGGAGCGTCGACGTCAACACCGGCCGTCGCCATCGGGGGCACCTACCGCGTGCGACTTATCGGCACAGGTTCGCAGGTGACGGCAAATGTCACCAATGTCGCGGACAACACCTCCGTCTACACCGAGACAGTGGCGCTGCCGGCAGGAACCCCTCTGTCCGGGTCCTTCGGTCAATACCCCGACGGGTCCTGCACGTCTGGTGGGCAGCGCTGGGACGACATCACTCTCGCCACGCGCACGAACCTCTCGCGCGTCGCCTGGGGCTCCAATGCCCACACGGCTCCGGGCTTCATGATCCTGAGCGGCACCACGTCATCGTGGGGCTACCTCATGGACGCCGGCGCCACCAGCCCGAAGAACGCCCAGATCTGGACGTACTCCGCATGGCTGCGCGCCAAGGACAGCAACCCCATCTCGGGCAATCTCGTGCTGCAGGCCGTGGGTGCCTCACAGCAGACCTTCACGCAGCCCTTCACGGTCACGGACACCTGGACCAAGGTCACCGTCACGGGTCGACTCAACGCCGATGCTAACTCCATCCGGGTGGGCGTGGGTCAAGTCACCACGCCCAACGGCACGCTCTACCTAGACGACCACAGCGCGCAGCAGGTGACATGGCAGCAGTATGCGCAGGACAACACCAAACTGCCCGTCTTCGATGTTGTCGCCGATCCGGATCCGTCGGAGACGGACAAGGCACTTCTCATGACCGCGCAGAACTCCAGTGCGGCGGGCAGTTACTACTTCCCTCCGTTCAGCGCGTCTTCGCAGTACAGGGTCACCGCCAAGGTCCGCGCGGCGACATCGACGCCGGTCACGGGCGCCTTCCGGATCTACGACTCGGGCACGGGCACTCCGGCGGTGGCCAACTTCACGGTCGATAACTCCAAGTGGGTGACCGTCACATCGACGCCGCTGACTTCGACAGGCGGGACACTGCAAGGGCGTGTCGCCGTCGAGTTCCCCGCTAACTCCAGCATCTACATCGATGACATCATCCTGACGGCATCGGAGGTGACTTCGAGCCCGCCGCAGTCGGCATCCACGACGGGTGTGCTCCCCAACCTCACGAACTGGACAGGCGATGAGACTCCGATCGTCGTCATGAGTCCCAATAACGCCTACGACGACTCGTCCTACCAGCGCATCTACTCGGGCAAGAAGGTCTCGACCACCATGCCGGTGACCGGGGTCAGTGGGCAGAGCTACGAGGCCACCGTGTGGGTGAAGTCGCCGTTCACGACCTCGTCGTCCAACACCTCGGCGGTGACCGCCAAGCTCTCGTCCTACGGCAGTTCGTCGACGAGTTCGCTCAACTCCGCGTCAGCCACCCTCGCCGCTGACGGCACCTATCGGCCGTTGACGGTGGTCCTCCCGCTGACCGCCAATGCGACCAGCCTCAAACTGGAGGTCACCAACGGCGCGTCCGCCAACTGGGTCGCCATCGACTACGTCACGGTCTCC
>VGBQ01000007.1 GCA_016870425.1 Actinomycetota bacterium
CCTACGTCGGAGGCACCGGCTGAACCCGTTGAACTCTGGGTCCAGAGTGGCAATGGCGGAGCGGATGCGCTTCTCGCCGGTTACGAGGAGCTCAATGCTGCATTCGAAGCTGCCAATCCCGGCGTCACCATCAAGTTCGAAGTGAAGTCCTTCACCGAACTCGTTGACACCCTGCCACTACAGTTGTCCGGCGATGATGTCCCCGACGTGACCCAGGTGAATCAGGGCTACGGCTCCTTGGGACAGCTAGTGACATCGGGACTCGTCGCCCCCTTGGATGACATCGCCACCGCGAGTGACTGGGCAGGCCGTCAGGGTGAGGCGCTGATTGCTCTCAACGGACGCTTCTCGCCTGACGGCAAGGATATGGGTGCGGGCGAGCTCTACGGCGTCTCCGCAACAGGCGCCTGGGTGGGCCTGTACATCAATAAGGAGATCGCAAAGTCGCTTGGCTACGACGCAGCACCGACCTCGCTCGAGGAGATGGAGGCGATGCTCGCCAAGGCAAAGGAGGCGGGGGTCCCCGGCCTCATGTTCGGCGCGACTGACGGGGGCGAGCAGATTTGGCTGATGGCCAACCTGCTGATGGGCTACACGTCGCCGCAGACGGTCACCGACGTCATCAACGGCGTTAACGAGCAACTGCCCCCGGAGACGCTTCAGGCTGCGGAGACAATGCAGAAGTGGGCCGAGGCCGGCTACCTCACGGAGGGCTGGGCCGCACTCGACAGCACAGAGGTGCTCGGTATGTTCGCTGAGGGCGAGGGACTCTTCGCGCTCAACGGGTCCTGGAACGTCTTCCAGTCCGACACGCCTGAGAACTACGGTCTGGTCCCCTTCCCCTTGGCCTCGGCCTCGGAGATCGGTGCCATCGCCAGTGGAGACCTGCCCTGGTCGGTTCCCACGAACGCCAAGAACCCGGACCTCGCGAAGAAGTACATCGACTTCATCACGAGTCCTGAGGCCTCGGAGATCTGGATCAAGGCTGGTCAGGTTCCTGCCACGATTTCGGGCAACGAGCAGGCCCTTGTCGAGGCCAACGGGCTCGTCGGAGTCTCAGCGGATGCAATCGTGCAGTGGGTCAACATCATGACCAACGGCACGCCCATTGGCTTCCCTGACTGGGCCACCCCCACGTGGTACGACACCATCGCGCAGTCCTCGACAGCACTCATGGCGGGCGAAATCTCGCCCCAGGAGTTTGTCGACGCACTCCAGGCTGACTACGGTGCCTTCACCGCTGAGCGGAAGGCCTCCTAGCCTCCGTGAGCCTGAGTTCGGTATCCGTCACTGCGGGGGGGCGACCCACGTCGTCCCCCCGCAAGCGGGCTCCCGGCGAGCCCCGGTCGATCGGCTATCTCTACATCCTTCCGGCCGCCCTCATCTATGCGGCCTTCGTCTTCGCGCCGTTCCTGCACTCCATCTACCTCTCGTTCTTTGATGGCAACGGCATCACCCGGATGGAGTTCGTCGGCCTCGCCAACTACGTCGACATTGCTACGAATCCCACGCTCCGCTCGGCGTTCTTCCACGCATTCGAACTCATCGTCTTCTACTCGCTCATTCCCATCGCGATCGGTCTCCTACTGGCCACCGCCCTCCATCGCAGTCGGATTCGCGGAGTCGCCTTCTACCGCACAGCGCTCTTCCTGCCTTACGTCATCGCCCCCACAGCGATTGCCGTCATCTGGCGCTGGATCCTGGCCCCCCGTGGGCCGCTCAACTCCTTCCTGGAAGCCGTCGGCCTGGGATTCCTCGCCCGCCCGTGGCTTGGCGACTTCACCTGGGCTCTGCCCAGCGTCGGCATGGTCGGGACCTGGATCATGTTTGGTCTCGTCCTCGCTCTGCTCCTCGCCGGGGTGCAGAAGATCCCCAACGATCTCTACGAGGCAGCTCGCCTCGATGGCGCGGGCCCGTGGATGGAATTCCGAGCCGTCACGCTGCCGGGTCTGCGCTATGAGCTCGTCGTTGCTCTCGTCCTCACGATGACTGCGGCGTTGCGCAACTTCGACATCATCTACGTCATGACCTCCGGTGGCCCCGGCAACGCGACGGTGGTCCCCAGTTATCTCGTCTACCAGCAGGCCTTCAAAGTCGCCCAGATTGGGGCCGCCGCAGCGATGGGCACGGTCTTGGTCCTCGTCATCATCGCGGTGAATCTGCTCGTGGCTCGCGCAGGTCGGGGGGAGAGGTGATATCCCGTCGGGACACGATCGCGGGATACCTCCTGCTGACATTGGCCGCTCTCATCTCGCTGGGCCCCCTGATCGGCGTGGTCGTCCTAGCGCTGGGTGAACCTGGTCGGGTCGGCATCAAACTCGACATCACGCAGGCCACCAACTTCGGAAACTTCGCGGACGTGTGGGAGAAGGGTGACTTCGGTCCCGCGATTCTCACAAGCTTCATCATCACGACCACTGTCGTGGTCGTTTCCGTGATCCTCAGCGTTCCCGCGGGATACGCCTTTGCGCTTATGGACTTCCCCGGTCGCACCGCGATCTTCGCTCTGCTCGTACTCGGGATTCTCATGCCGCTCGAAGCCATGATCGTGCCGCTCTTTCTGGACATGCGCCGTTTCAACCTCGACAACAACTACTGGTCCGTGATCCTGCCGCAGATTGGCTTCTCCGTGGCTTTCGGAGCCTTCTGGATGCGCGCCTTCTTCGTACAGTCCGCGCGATCCTTGATGGAGGCAGCGTGGATCGACGGCGCGAACTCCTGGCGCACCCTCACGCGCGTCCTCATGCCTCTTGCACGTCCGCAGATGCTCACACTGGCTGTCTTGTTCTTCGTCTGGAACTGGAATGACTTCCTTCTTCCCCTGGTCATGCTGTCGGGCTCCGACCTGCAGACGGCACCCATGGCGCTTGTGACATTCGAGGGAGCAAGGCGCACCGACTTCGCCTACGTCGGTGCCGCTTCGCTCATCACCATCGCGCCCGTTGTCATCGTCTTCATCCTGCTTCAGCGCAGTTTCACCCGCGGAATCCTCGCTGGGTCCGTCAAGGAATAGGAGAGTCGCCACCGTGACCAATCCCGTGCGTATCAGCGTCATTGGCCTGGGCCGTGTTTTTGAGCGGTACGCACTCGTCCTGGAGCCTCTCGTGCGATCGGGGAGGGCAGAGGTCGTCGCTGTCTACGATCCCGCAGCCGATCGCAGTTCGGTCGCCGCGACCCTCTTCCCCGGCGTCTACATAGCCGGGAGCGCGGAGGAGGTCATCGCCTCCGACGCAGACGCCGTACTTGTGCTCACCAGCATGAACGAGCACGGTGCCCTCACCGCGGCCGCGTACCAGGCCGGCAAGCACGTGCTCGTCGAGAAGCCCATGGCCACGTCGCTGGGGGAGGCGGCTGCGCTCGTGCGCATGAGTCACGAGTCCGACCGGCTCATGGTCTGCGCCCCCCACGTGCTCCTCTCACCGACGTATCGCGAGATGCATGCGCGCCTGTCCCGTGGCGAAATCGGTGACGTCAAGCTCGCGCGTGCCCTCTACGGCTGGGCTGGTCCCTGGTGGGGTGAATGGTTCTACCAACCGGGCGGTGGTGCGCTGTTTGACCTCGGGGTGTACAACGTCACCAGCCTGTGTGGCTTCCTCGGTCCCGTCAAGCGAGTCACCGCACTGGTCGGCACCGCTGTCAAGGAGCGGCTCGTGAACGGCGAACTCATGTCGGTCACGGCCGACGACAACGCCCAAGTCCTCCTGGACTTTGGCAATGAGGTGTACGCATCGGTCGCTACTGGCTTCACGATCCAGAAGTATGGTCGCGCTCCAGCCATCGAGCTCTATGGGTTGGCCGGCAGCATGAACATGCTCGGCGACGACTGGGCACCACGAGGATTCGAAGTGTGGCGATCCGACACCGGCTACTGGGAGCTCCACGACGAACAGGCACCGGACTGGCCGTGGACGGACGGGCTCAATCACCTGGTGTCGTGCATTGAGCGCGGAGTGCCTTCCGTTACCCGACCCGAACACGCCTACCATGCCCTCGAAGTCATGCTGGCGGCCATGCAGTCAGCCACCGAGGGGCGAGTCGTCGACATCGCCAGCGCTTTCCCGTCTCCGGACTACTCGCATGAGGCATCGTTCGTCATGGATGAGCGGCGCAAGCACGATACGAGCCTCTAGGCCACGAGACGAGAGCAGGGATCATGTCCGAGCGTGTTGCCTTCGAAGATGTCAGCGTGATCTATCCGGGCATGGCCGAAGCCGCGCTCAGTCATGTGAACCTCGAGGTGGAGGAGGGCGAGTTCCTCGTCCTCGTCGGCCCCTCCGGCTGCGGGAAGTCGACCTTCCTGCGTGCCCTGGCTGGCCTGGAAGCCGTATCCACCGGCCGCATCATGATCGGGGATCGCGACGTCACGCGCGTGCCTGCGAAGGACCGCGACATCGCGATGGTCTTTCAGAACTACGCGCTGTATCCGCACATGACGGTCGCCCAGAACATGGGGTTTGCTCTCAACATTGCAAAGATCCCCAGAGCCGAGATCGCTCGGCGTGTGCGTGAAGCGGCCGAGCTCCTGGATCTCACCAACTACCTGGACCGCAAGCCCAAGGCGCTGTCTGGCGGCCAACGTCAGCGCGTCGCCATGGGCCGGGCCATCGTGCGCGAGCCCCAAGTCTTCCTCATGGACGAACCGCTGAGCAACCTTGATGCGCAGCTCCGTGTCCAGACGAGGACGCAGATAGCGACGCTGCAGCGACGACTGGGCACCACAACCGTTTATGTCACGCACGATCAGGTCGAGGCAATGACCATGGGTGACAGAGTTGTCATCCTGAAGGATGGTGTTGTCCAGCAGGTGGACACCCCTGACAACCTTTACCGACATCCCGTCAACGCCTTCGTCGCGGGTTTCATCGGGTCGCCGAGCATGAATCTCATCGAGGCCCGGGTGACGGGCAACACGGCAGACATCCAGGGCTTTGCCCTCCCTCTCCCTCGCGAGGTAGTGGACACGGCGCACGCGGGACGAGTCATCGTCGGATGCCGGCCAGAGGAGCTGCAACTGACTGACACGGGGATCCCCATGACAGTCCAGCTCGTGGAATCTCTCGGTGCGGACTCCTTCGTCTACGGCGTCGTAGACACTATTGCGGGACCCACGACGGTCATCACTCGCACCCACCCTGCAGACAAGCCCGCCCTGGGGTCGTCTGTCCACGTCACGCCACGGCAGGCTCACTTCTTCTCCTGTGAAGGCGATCGTCCACGTCTGTGAGGTGCCCCTGTCTCCCCGACGGACTCCCACTGCCGGCGTAGGCTGCCCCGAGCGCTACGACGGGGAGACGATGAGGCACTCAGGGGTGTGGACGGGCATCACCGCAATGGCCGTCGTCGCCGCCGTCACGGTGAGCGCACCGTCATCGGCGGCGCCTGCTCCCACGTCATCGTCATTGCCGTCATCGTCCGCGGGACCCCGATCGCTTCCGTCGGGTGGCCAACCCCTGGACACCCACCTCATCAGGTCACTCAAGTCGAAGGATCACACCGCAGCGGTCCGCAAGATCCGGATCCGGTTGATCTCGTCGCCATCCAAGACGATCTGGACATCGACCTCGCGGACAGTGTCGGTGCCCATGGTCTTCCGGATCACCGACCCGCGTCATGTCGCGAAGCGCATCCGGATCTGCACGGAGCTCCTGTTTGACGACGACTACTGGTGCAAGACCCAGATCCTCAAGAACTACGGCAAGCCGCGCGGGGACTTCATCATGCGCATGACCAAGTCCGGCTGGGACGTGACGACGGCGCCCTACTACAAGCCCGTGAGCCCCAGTGTGTGCAACGCACGCGAGTACTACCGCCCAGGCGTACGCCGCTACGTGAGGGTGGTCGATCCACGCAATGGTCGCAACCTCGTCACGGCCCAGTTCGGATGGACTGTTCGCTGCTCGGGCTGATGGCTCTGGCGGACTAGGACACTGCCTTCGCGACGTACCCCCACGACAGGCTGGCGGCCAGCGCCACCCAGACCTGATAGGGCACGAGGAGGGCGCCGAGCCACCAGCGCTCGGCAAACGCGATGGCGGTGATCGGCAGCGTCAGCGCAGCAGTCGCTGTGAGCGCGATCGCCGCCCAGGTGAGTTCGTGGGGCACATAGAAGAGGTAGGCCCAGGCAATCGCGAGGGCCACGGTGATTCCCAGCAGCACGAGCACCGTCACGACACGCCCCGGGGCGGCGTTCCACGCGATCACTGAGCCCACCACGGCGATGACGACGAAGTTGTAGGGCCAGATCACTCCGAAGACCCAGGGCGGCGGCTGCCACGCCGGCTTCTCGAGGGCGACGTACCACGCACTGCCGGTCGACACCCACACTCCCGAGCCGATGGCATAGACGACCACCGTGATGATCACCGCGGCCACCGCTGCTGCACGCCAGGTCATGACACGAGTGTCGCATTGCGCTATCACACAACCCCTGTGGATCGCGGCCACGATCCACAGGCCGCGGCATAGATGCTCCGGGCATGAAGCGACTCCCCTTTGATGATCCCGGCGCCTTCCGGCGGCGCTGGTCCCACCTCGGCCCCGATGAGCTGCTTGATCAGTCCCTGCTCGATCCGCTGCTCTTCGCCGCCGACCATCTGCCCGTGGCAGAACGACGTGAGGGCACGGTGGTCATCGTCGCCGAGATCGACGACACGCCCATCCCGGTCATCGTCGTACTCCCCGACGGGCCACCCGACCCCGCCGAGGAGACATGCCTGGGCGTGCTGTCAGGAGTGATCGCCCAGATCGACGATGTGATGTGCGATGACGATGACGTCGATCGTGACGACCCGGACTTCGATGAATTCCGCTCCAGCGAGGACAGCGCGGTACGCCGCCTCGGAGTGGTCACGCATCGAGTCGGTTCGCCCACCGTCAGCGACCGTGACCTGCGCTGGATGCGCGCACTCGGGCTGGTGTCGGTCGCGCTCGGGATTGACACCATCGGCGTCCTCACTCGCACACGCTCGGGCGCCCTGGTGCGCGTCCCCGATTCGACGGCCGCGTGATGAGGCACCCGCGTCCATGGACATGCTTTCCGTCGGTTCGCGCTCCGCGATCTATCGCACGCGTTGACACCGACCCCACGCATGCCTTCGCCCTGACCTCGGGGGTTGTCACCCGCACGGTAGCGTCCGCCCCATGGATACCCCCGGTCTTGACTTCACCGCCCTGGGACTGAGGGGGGATCTCCTCTCCACTCTCACCTCGCTCGGCTACGAGGAGCCCACTCCCATCCAGGCCGCCGCCATCCCGCTCCTGATCGGCGGCGCCGACATGCTGGGGCAGGCCGCGACGGGCACGGGCAAGACAGCCGCGTTCGCCCTGCCCATCCTCGAGCGTCTCGACCCGGATCGACGCAGCGGTGCACCTAGCGCCCTCGTGCTCGTGCCCACACGCGAGCTCGCGCTCCAGGTGGCACAGGCGTTTGCCAGCTATGGCAAGGGCATCGGGGTGCGCCTGGTGGCGATCTATGGCGGTGCACCCGCACGCCAGCAAATCGAGGCGCTCCGTCGAGGCGTCGACGTCGTCATCGCCACACCGGGTCGCGCCCTCGACCTGTGCGACCGCGGATCCCTCAAACTCGACAGCGTGCGCACCGTCGTGCTCGACGAGGCTGACGAGATGCTCGAGATGGGCTTCATTGAGGACATCGAGACTCTCCTGGCCAAGACTCCGGACTCGCGCCAGACGGTGCTCTTCTCGGCGACGATGCCCAAGCGCATCGACAAGCTCGCGAGCAGGCATCTGCGCAATCCGGAGCGCGTGGCCATCGCTCCGCCGGCCAAGCGCTCCGATGACGTGCCGCGGGTGCGCCAGGCTGCCTTCGTCGTGAAGAGGTTCGACAAGCCCGCAGCCGCCATGCGGATCCTCGATGCCGAGGACCCCGCCGCCACGATCATCTTCTGCCGCACGCGCGGCGAGGTCGACGATCTGGCCCAGGCACTCGCCGCCCGTGGCTACCAGGCCGAAGCCCTGCATGGAGGCCTCACCCAGGATCAGCGCGACCGGGTGATGGGGCGCTTGCGGTCACGCGCCATCGACGTGCTTGTCGCCACCGATGTGGCTGCTCGCGGCCTGGACGTCGATCACCTCTCGCACGTCGTCAACTACGACCTCCCGTCGTCGCCGGAGGTCTACGTCCATCGGATCGGTCGTGTCGGACGCGCGGGACGCGAGGGTGTCGCACTGAGTCTCGTTGAGCCGCGTGAGCGCAGGATGCTCGCGGCGATCGAGAAGCTCATCGGCGCACCGATCCCCATCGAGAAGGTACCGAGCATCGCTGACGTGCGCATGATGCGACTCGAGCGCAGCCGCGAGGCCATCGAGGACATCCTTGACGATCCTGACCAGCAGGCGCGACTGGAATCCTTCCAGGAGATCGTCGCCGAGCTCCTGGAAGACCGCGACCCGGAGACCGTGCTACTCGCCGCATTCGCCTTGGCGCACGACGCCGCGGGGGGAGACGTGGAGGACGACGATCGCGAGCTCTCCGCCGCGCTCGACAACGACGGCAAGAGAGGGCTACCTGCGTCATGGGGCACGGCCCCATCAAGCAAGGGGCACGGCAAGGCGGGGCGAGGGATGCGCGACGCCGGTGTTTCGCGCCCGGCCAGCGGCAAGGCGCGGATCTGGGTGTCGCTGGGGCGCAAGTCCGGGGTGACACCCAGCGACATTGTCGGGGTGGTCACGGGTGAGGCCGGTCTCAAGGGCCGCGACGTGGGGCCGGTCCGCATCCAGGAGTTCTACTCACTGGTCGACGTGCCCGAGGCCAAGGCGCGCAAGGTCGTGAAGTCGCTCAATCACTGCACGATTCGAGGACGCAAGGCGAAGGTGAAGCTCGACCAGGGCTGATCCTCCTCGTCTCATCAGGCAGAGACGGGCACGCGCACACGCACTCGCGTGCGCCCATCTGCTGTGCGGTCAATAGCCCACGTGCCGTCATGTCGCGCGACCATCCCGAGGCCCGCGCCAGGCCGCGGTGCGACGCGAGGTGGACGGCCATCGTTGATCGCATCGATCTCCACGCCTTCGCTTGCCACGCGCACGGCAAGGTCGACGTTGCGGGCATCGGCATGCCGCGAGGCATTCGTGACGAGTTCACCGGCGATGGCCACGACGAGGGTGCGGCTCGAGGAGGGGAACGCATCACCCTCGGCGACCGACCAGGTCACTGTCACGAGTCCGGCCCACGTCTGCGCCACGTGCTCGAGTCCGGCGCCCAGGCTGGTCCACTCCGGCTCGGTGCGCTGGCCGATCTGCTCGAGGTCCTGGATGGCTCGATCGAGCAGGAGGGTTGTGGTGCGGAGCGTGGCAGGGAGATCACCTTCGCGTCCGCTCGCCTGCGCGTCGGCGTAGAGGCGCAGTGCCATCGATGCTGCCGCCAGGCGACCCTGCACGGGTCCATGGAGCACATCAGCCAAGCGTTCGCGCACCTGACCAAGCTCGTGCATGAGCTCCCGGTTGGCCGCTGCGAGAGCGGAGTTCACCTGGGCGAGCTCCTCGGTCACGCGGGCCCAGCGCAGGTTCACGCCCGAGACCAGGCGCCCGAGGATGAAGACACCGGCAACGAAGACACCGATCGCCGGGAGGGGGATGAGTCCGGGGTTGGCAGGAGCCTGGGTCCGCGCCAGGGCAAACCCCCAGACAGCCATGGCCGCGAGGAAGATCACCAGCCCTGTGCTCAGGATCAGCTCTCGGGGGGATGGGCGCGCAGCAACCCGGTCGATGATGGCGCGCCCGACCCAGGCCAGGGCGAGCAGGGCGCTGAAGATCAGGGCCTGCACCAGCAGCGTGCTCGGATCCCATCGCAGCAGCGACCCGACGAATCCCCGCATCGCGATGAGGGCCACGGGCAGGACGACGGGCTGGCGGGCGCGCATGTAGACGTCGAAGAGGCTCGGCCACTGCACCTGCGCCGACCCCGGCCGCAGGCCGGCACCGAGCAGCGCGACGTCCGGCTCACGGAGTCGATGGCTCGCGGTGCGCACAACCTCGGTGGAGTAGTAGGCCACACGGTCGGCGAGGGCGGTGATGCTCGCGCGGGCGCCTGTAAGCGCCCCTGCCCGCACGCTCTCGCGGAGTCCGGCGACCTCGGCAGCCATGCGTCCCTGGACCGCATCGACCAGGCGCCGCTCCTCCTGCTCCAGGAGATCCTGGGTGTGCTCCTGGATCTCGATGAGCTCTGCGTTGGCCTCGGCGATCTCCCGCGCGCCACTGCGGCCTTCGTCCATGGTCGCGAAGAGATAGATCACCACGAGCGCCCACACGGGGATGGCGACGTTGAAGGTGATGGTGGCGCCGATGGGGTCGGGTGAAATGAGCAGTGAGCACACTAGGCGCGCAGCGGCGACGCAGATCCATACAACGACGACGAGCCAGACGGGCTGCACCCGCGTGTCACGTGTGCGCAGGACCGTGACGGCCGCGATGAGCAGCACAGCGGCTCCGACGGCATCGGCGGCGACCTCGACGGCGGTGCTGCGCAGGTAGGAGGGCCAGCCCAGGCCCAGTCGAAGGCCCGCGGACAGGACAAGACCCATCACGACCAGGGTGGCGCCCACCTGCCAGGCGCAGCACCAGCGGCTGCCGAGTCGGCGGGCGATGGTCTCGGCACTCACTTGACGATGACCCGTCCCTGCTGCCACATGCGCACGGCCTGCACGCGCGCATTCATGCGTCGATCCGAGTCGATGCCGAGCGCGCTGAAGGTGCGGTGCACCAGCGACTCCGTCGACCGCAGGGAGGTGCCCCGGATCTCAGCGATCCCGAGGTTGGAGTAGCCGTCTGCGATGAGACGCAGGATCTCTCCTTGACTGTGGGAGATGACGGCCCGTCCCTCAGGGTCCAACTCGGGCACCAGGGTGAACTCGGTATCGGTGATGGCGGACTCGACCGCCTGCAGGAGGTCCCCGCTGGAGTGGACCTGTGACTTCATGACGTAGCTCACGTGCGACGGCAGTTGCGTGCCGGGCCGGATCGCGAGCTCCGGCGACGCATGCGACGTGAGGACGACGAGTCCCACCCACGGCGCGTCCTCGGCAAGCCGATTGAGCAGGTCTGCACCCGAGGGGCCGCTGCCCAGATCAAGATCGGAGACGACCACGTGTGGCTCGAAGGACTCCATCTCGACGAGAGCCTCGGCGACGGTGGCAACACCGTGGACGCGCAGGCCGTTGACCTCCAGCGCCTCGGCCACCATGGTGCGAGTGAACTCCTCGTCCTCGACGAGCAGCACCCTGCGACGACCGTCGTCCGTCATGGGTCAACTGTCGCCTACCTCGGCCCCCCACTGCACGCAGGTGCGGGGATTGCCGCGCCCTGTAAGTGCGAATAAACCGATGATGGCGGGGGCTACTGGCCGATCCAGCCCGAGATGGGCTCAGACGCGAAGTAGACGATGAAGGCCACCGTCACGACCCACATCACGAGAGGGATCTCCCGGGCCCGACCCTGGCAGACCTTGATGACCACCCACGATCCTGCGCACGGACAGCCCGCACCACGCCGCAGCAGCGTCATGGATGCATGCATCCCTTGAGCGTCGGGCCGAGATCATCGTGCTTGCCGAGACGCTGGTTGCTGCCGTGAGACTGCTGAGCAATGCCCGAGCCTGGCGTCACCCGACACCGCCGGATCGCGCCGTGCAGGGCCTTGACGACTTGATGACGGCGACTCAGGCACGCATCGTGGGCGCGGGGCTTGAGTCCTGGCATGAGTTCACACGCATGGTCACGTCACACGACCTCACGACGCGCATGGTGCCCGACGCACTCGTCGCATCCGCCGCACTCGCGCATGGAGCCACAGTGACCACCTTCGATCGGGGACTGGGGACCTATCCGGGTGTGCGATCGGTCGTCCTGTCGTGACCTGAGGACCCTGATCTTGCGCACTCTCCACGCGCAGGGACGATCGCCGTCACTGCGGGCTGGCGCTCATTTGCCACAGCACGGGAATCGGCCGCACCCACGAGTCCCCGGGCATGTCCATCCGCCTCACTCCGTCACCGCGACGTGAGTAGAGCGCCGTCGAGCCTCCCCCGTCGAGCACCACGGCGGTGTCGGCTCCGAGCTGACGGGCGATGCGGGCCAACTCGGTCTTGGTCATGCCCCCTCGGCGTAGTCCCTCCGAGGAGTCCGGCAGGCCTGAGCTCGCGGTGAGGAACCACGCTCTGCCGTCCTTGCTCCACGCCAGCATGCTGCGAGGGCGGGGCAGTCGCTCATAGTCCGAGCACACGGGCTGGAGTTGCCCGTCCTTGAGCGCCACGCCGCCATGCCCTGCCGCGTGGATGATCTCCTGATAGTCAGACGTCTCCACGCCCAGGGTGAGACGCAGAGCATCGCGCATCTTGACCCGGGGCAGCACCGCTGCCGTCGCAGCGACGACGACGTAGCCCTTCTGCGGGATGCGCACGGCCTTGGCCTTGCGGTGGACTGCGGCGACCCGGTCGTCCTTGACGACGATGGCGGCCAGGCCATCGGGCACATGGGTTCGATGCCAGGCCGATGTCATGACCGAGAGCTGCCGTCCCTTGACGAGCGGATCATTGAGTGCCTGCACGCGCACCGAGTCATCACTCGACGTCAGGCTTGCGGCCAAGCGGACATGCGTTGTGCGCAGGCGGTCCTTGGCATTCCATACGACGACCCGGGACCACCCGACAGGCACGAAGACCGGCTCGCGGTCGATGATGAGGGCACCCTGCGGCAGTGCGTCACCGCGCGGCAGCGTGTCGAAGAAGTCGCCGTTGAGCACGGCCACGGAACCGCGGGCACGGGCCTCGGTCGCCGGGTCGGTCATCGTGGGGATGCGGGCTACGGGCTTGATCACGCCCCGCCCCGCGTGCATCTGCACCGAGGCGACTCGCAGGTGGCCCGCTCCGGCCCGGGAGTCCTTCCATTGCCAGACCTGAGCCCGCATGCCCGGAGCCGCGGACCAGCTCCAGGTGGGCTTCCGGGGCAATTCTAAGGGGCGCAGGCACGGGCTGCGTCGCGGCTCCGACTCTCTCGTGGAATTGACCTCCACCTGATGCGCTGACGCTCCCGCGGGGATCACGAATGCGAGGCAAAGTCCCAGTCCGACTACCTTCATTGCCCGCACGCGGCTACCTTACTGAGCCGGAGACGCTGAAGAGACGCCCAAACAGCGCGGCAAGGGGGAGACATGCGAGCCCGGTTCCTGATCGTCGGCATGGCGATCGCCACGGGTGCTGCACTGCTGCAGCCAGCCGTGGCCTCTGCGATGACACCGCGCAAGACCACGGTGACGACGAGCGGCATCAAGCAGGTGAGCATGTTCACCTACCGGGACTCCACCGAGGGCTGGATCACCTTCCGCGTGAAGGACCGCTCACGTCAGGGCGCCAATGTGTCCCAGTGCGATGTGCGCCCCAACGGCAGCCGTGTCAACTGCGACTCCTACCGCCTGCGGCCCATGGACTACCGGGGCGGCGCCTGGAAGGTACGCCGCACCAGCGACGGCTGGGCCATCCGCATCTACGTCGGCTACTACGCCGCCACGAGCAGCCAGTGCTGGAGCTTCCGCAACGGTCAGCGCGAGGGCGTGCAGATCGGGATCCTCACCAGCAGGGAGCGGCTCCTCGTACGGAACACACACTTCTACCAGTTGCGCTGCGAAGGTGTTGTGGCGCGCGCGAGCGCACCCACGACGCTCATCACCCGTCCCGGCAAGGACTCCCGTCCATTCGCGGTCACCTCCAACGTCCTCGACCGTCGGCACATCATCAAGTCGGTCCGGCGCTGCTTCTACGACGTGGAGACGCGCGAGATCACCAACTGCTACAACGACACGATCACCAAGGTGGCCAAGCGCACGGCGCAGGGATGGACGATGACGCGTCAGCTCAACTTCGACAACACGTCGTCCCGGGAGTGCAGCACCTATCAGCGTGAGCGGCCGCGCCAGGAATACCGGATCACCTACAAGGACGCCGACGGAGACAATGTCGGCAGCACCAAGGTGTCCTTCCGGGTGACCTGCCGGCGGTAGCGGCTCGTCCTATTCGGGGGCGCTCCAGGACCTGCCGATGTACACGTGCTGCTTTTTCTTGCAGGTCGCGCCGTAGGTCACCTCCCCCTTCGCACACTTGACCCCGTAGCCCTGCTTGATCAGCTCACCATCGTCAAGCAGCGTCGAACCGGCGCACGCCCGAAGGGAACCATCGTCTAAGCGCTCACCTTGCCCCTGTGCATGCGGGTGGCGACCTGCGTGTGGACTGTCTCCCTATTGCCCCTTTTGGGTATTGCCCCTTCTGTGGACGGCGAAGGGGGTAATCGCTGGCATGGCGACCAGAATCCTCACCACAGACTCCCACGGACGACTCTCGCTTGGGCGCCCTGATCAGCACTTCAGCGTCCGCGAAGAGGAGGACGGCACCGTAACCCTGGAGCCCGCCGTCGTCATGTCCGAGCTCGAACACCGCTACCTCGCCAACGCCGCTGTGAGGGCCCAGGGGAATACGCTCGCCAGCACCCCGATCAGCGCGCACCCCGCAAGAAGCGTTCGTGATCGTCGAACTTGATCCGATACCAGCCGACACGCTTGACCAACAGCACGCTCAACTCCGGGCGCAAGTCACCTACGCCAGGTAACGGTCCATCGCCGCGCGCGTCGCCACCCGACGCACCCCCGCGGGGAGCGCCGCCAGGACCGCCGCGGCAGCACTACCGATTCGCATGCATTCGGCGAGATCCGCACCGAAGACCAATCCCCAGGCATAGCCGGCATGGAAGGCGTCGCCGCAGCCGGTCGTGTCCACTGCCTCCACGACGAAGGCCGGCACATGCAGGCCCGCGTCAGGCGCGGCAAAGCCGTGGACGCCGCGTGTGCCCTCCGTGAGCACGATCGCCGATCGATGCTCCGACCACAGTGCGTCGGCGATCTCCGCCGGTGTCGTCGCACCGGTGAGCATCTCCCCGAAGGCAAGTGGGATCACCAGGTGGTCCGAGGCCGCCACGAGTGCGCGCACTGTCGGCGACGGATCCCGCTCCGCATCGAGCACCACGGGCACGCCCCGCTCGCGCGCCTGCTCGACGACGCGCAGCGATCCGGGCGGCGCGACGCAGGCATCGATGAGCAGCGCCCCGGCCGCCGCGAGGGCCGCCTCCACGATCTCCTCGCGCGGCAGGGGTGTCGACGCAAGAGGTGCGTCATCGAAGGCGATGTAGCGCTCTCCACCCGCCGTGACGGTGATGCGCGACATCACCGGGTCGGCGCCCGCAACGCGCTCGACAAACTCCACGGAGATGCCGTGTGCCGCGAGGTCGGCCATCGCCTCCTCGGATGAGGCGGACAGGCCAATCGACCCGAGGTACGCAGCACCGTGGTCGAGCGCGGCAACGGTCGCCAGCGCATTGCGCACGTTGCCGCCGAATCTCGTCTCGGTGTGCAGGACCCGGCCCTTGCCCGACTCCCACGTCGTCTCGGTGACGAGGATGTGGTCGTGGGCGAGGCAGCCGAGGCCAACGATCATGTGCGGGCGATGGCCTGGTCGGCGTCGAGCCCATCGTGGATGACCGCGGCGTAGGCGCGCGCGGCGTGCTCCATGTCGGCCTCGCCCCAGATGTTGCGCCCGACCACCGCTCCACGCGCGCCCGCGCGCATGCCGGCGTGGATCTGCGTGAGCGCCCCCGCGAGCGTCGGCTCCTTGGGACCACCCGCCATGACCACAGGCACTGGGCACGCGGCGATGATGTCGGCGAAGGCTCGCTCGTCGCCCGGGTAGCCGACCTTGATGACGTCGACGCCGGTCTCGATACCCACGCGCACGGCGTAGGCGATCTCGTCGGGGGTGAAGACGATCTTGACCCCGTCGGTGTAGTCGCGGGGATAGATGTGAGCGACGACGGGGATGTCATACGGCGCTGCCGCGCGCACGGCGTCCGACAGCCAGCGGATGAAGTCGCCCTCGGTCTCTCCGCGCACAGCGATCGCGACAGCAAGCGCGTCCGCTCCGAGCCGGATGGCGTCGGCGGGCGTGGAGAGCTGGCCGCGGATGCGGTCATCGGGGGTCCAGTAGGAGGCCTGCACGATGAGGGCGGCCTGACCGGCGTAGTCGCTCCACAGGTGCTTGGCCGTGCCCGGGGTCATCGTCATCGTGTCGGGCCGCGCCGTCATGCATCGCGCGACCGCCTGCGGCAGGTCGCTCAGGCCACCCTCGCGCACATTGCCGTAGCCCACGAAGTGGTCGACGGCGATCCCGAAGAGGTTGCCGGAGGGGTTGGCGAAGAGACGAGACAGGCGGATATCCGTGCCCAGGCCCACGTGTGCACCTTTCGCAGTAAGAGCTCCCGAGCCCGTGAGTCTAGGGCAGCGGGCCGGGCCTACGACGGCGGCGGAGGCGCAGGCGACGGGGTGAAGGGGCAGAAGACATTGACGCGCGGCAGCGTCCTTCGCAGGAGGTACGCCGTCACCGCGCTGTTGACACACGGTGAGGGCGCAAACAGATAGGTGACGTGCTGGGAGCTGTTGTAGGTGATGGTGCGGGATCCGGCGTACTGATTGGCCATCGTCCGACCCCACAGCCACGGCGTCGCCCGGTCGCCCAGGGAGAGGACGACGACGGGCGGGGTGCTCAACGAGATCCTGGTCCAGGCGCTCGGCACCGGTGGGGAGTAGTCGGCCGGCAGCCCCTGGCAACTCGAGATGTTGGTGGTGGCCATGGCGTAGGTGGTGCCGTAGTCACGCGCCGCACTGGCTGCGACCTGGCCGGCCATCTCGGGCGTGGGCCGGTCGTGCAGGTCCGCGCAGTTGATGAAGGAGAAGAGGTAGCTATCCGACGGATCCGGCTCGGGGTCGTCGAGTGCCTCCACCGCGCGCACCGCTGCCGCGCGGGTGCGGGGAGATGGCTGGCCGAGCAGGGCGTCGTAGACCGTGTTGATGCCTTCGCGGATGGCCGGATAGGACTCCTGGCCGCCCAGCGCCACGAAGATGTCGCCAGCGAAACTCCAGCGGGTGAGCACCGGCTCCCCGTCCACCTCGATGTAGGTGTCGTCGAGCACCTCAAGGATCTGCTCGAACTTGCGCGTCTGTGACCGACCCATGACCGAGGAGTAGACCTGCAGTGCGCTCTGCCACGCCATGGGCTGCTGGCTGGAGAGTTTGTAGACAGTCTCCTGCGGCCACAGGCTCCCGTCGACGATCAACGTGCGCAGGCTCTTGGGGAAGGTCTGCGCGTAGGTGTAGGCAATGCGCGTGCCATAACTCATGCCCCAGAAGTTCCAGCGGGGATAGCCGAGGGCGATGCGCATCGCCTCCATGTCGCGCACGACCTGCCAGGTGCCGAGATAGGGCGCCGAGTCTGGGTTCTTGGCGAAGCAGTCCGACAGCGCCGCGCCCATGGCGACGGCGTGGTCCGACCAGGTCTTCTCCCAGTCCACCGGGCCGGTGAGCGGCAGCAACGGGTTGGGTTTGGAGTCGCATCCGCTGAGCTTCGGTCCGCTCAGTCCCACCCCGCGCGGATCCCACATGACGAAGTCGAATCGCTCGCGGACCTGCCTCGGCAGGAGGTCGCCGTAGACGTAGGCGCCGAGCTCGATGCCGGAGCCGCCGGGTCCTCCCGGATTGAAGGTCAGGCCTCCGCCGCTGCGTGCGGAGGGGATCACGCGCAGAGCGATCTTCGTCGTGCGTCCGTCCTCGGGGGTCTGCCAGTCCAGGGGCACGGTGAGCTCCGCACACCTGGTGCTTGCGGGCTGGACGTCGTCGGGGCAGGTGACATAGGCCAGGGTCGGCTCGAAGGCCGATGCGGCCGGAGCCATGGCGACGCCGGTGAGGCCGGCGCCGAGGAGACCGAGGGTGACCAGCACCGCGGGAATGGGGGGACGCATGCCTGTGACCGTAGCGGTCGAGCCCGGGCAGCGGGTGATATCGAGAAGACGAGATGATGCACTCCGCGCCCCACCACCTAGGACACGGGGAGGTTGAGTCGATGCCATCGCCACTGCCATCGGGCTGGGGGCGCCATCTGGAGGACGAACTCGTCGGCGTCACCCCGATCCTGCTGTACGTCGCCAGCCACGCACCGGGTGAGTCACCCACAGGAGAGGTCCGCAGTCGGGGCGCCGCCCTGCATGTGTTCGCGTCCGAGTGGGCATTCCTGGAGTGGGGCCAGGAGATGTGGCGCCCCGACCACGCCGTCTACGGTCGGCAGGTGCCTGCCATCAGGTTCGACACTCTCCATGGGAGCGTGGCGGTCGCCGACGTGTGGGACGACACAGGGTTTGAATTTCTCCACCGCCGGCCAGGCAACCGAGCACTCAAGATCTCTACGCCGCTCTCCCATGTTGCCGGATGGATCAGCCACGCCGAGCGCACCGTGGTGGATGAGGAGTTCCCCGTCTTCGTCGTGCAGACCATCGGCTGGGCCGAAACCGAGCCCATGCCACAGCGCGCGCGGTTCAGGGCTTACGCCTCTTACCTCATGGGCGACGGCCTCGTGCGCGGAGGTGGGATCGAGGCAGAGGGTGGCCTGACGTGGGTGAATGACGGCAACGACAGCGACCGGTCCGGGGTGCGCGGCGTCGTCAAGGCCTTCAAGAGCATCAATACCGAGGCGGTGCGAGCGGAGGCTCGCGCCGCTTGGGAGCGGGCAAGCGCGTCCACAGCAGACCCGAGCGAGGTGGATGTGTACGGCGGGATCGCCGCGATCGAGCGCTTCCTCGACGACACGTGACGGCACCGCCGGAACGGTGCCCACGACATCGCTGACATTGGCCGTCCAGACAAAGGTCTTCGCGACACGCGCACGAATGGCGCTTGCGGCATGTCGCCGCAGCCAGCCATCGATGACGCGATGGCACACCTGGCCTGTGGATTGCAAGTGGCTATCCACAAGCGCCTTCTCGCAGTGTGCCGGCATGACTACGACACCCTTTGACGACCCCACCGCCTTCGACCGCCGCTGGGTCAAGGCCAATCCGCAGGCCAAGGCCGCGCTGACCCAGTCCGATCCACTCCTCTTCCTCGCTGACCACATCTCGATCTACGACCGCAGGGAAGGATCGGTCGCGCTCGCGCTCATCGCGCAGGACGGCCAGTCCACGCTGGCCGTCCTGCCCGACGGGCCCGGGCAGCCCTCAGACATGCAGTGCCTGGCGCTGCTCGGCAACTCCATCGAGAAGATCCCGGGCGGGGTGCGCTCCCTCGGCATCGTGCATCACCGCAGAGGCTCCCGCGGCGTCGCCGACGTCGACCGACGGTGGGCGCTCGCCCTCAAGGCAGTGTGCATGGCATTCGATATCGAGCCGATAGGGATCATTGCTCGGCTGTACGGCGGCGAGCTGGTGCGTGTGCCGCTGCCCGAGGTGCTGCCCTCTGATTACTTTGAGGCCATGGGCTACTAGATGTACTTTATGTGTATGGCACGCACCAACATCGACCTCGATGACGAGGCCGTCGAGGCGGTGATGCGTCGCTACCACTTGACTACGAAGCGCGACGCCGTCAACTTCGCGCTGCGCACGGTGGCTGCGGAGCCCCTGGCCCTGGACCAGGCGCTTGCCCTGGGCGGATCAGGTTGGGGCGGCGACCTCGACGCCATGCGCGAGCCGCGTTTCACGTGATGCTGCGATTGCCCTCTAGCGGGTAGACACGGCGGAGTGCGACATCATGGCCTGCGGCTTCCCTCGGAAGCAGCCAATCGAGTAGGGATACTCGTTGTTGAGGACGTAGTGGTAGATCTTCTGTCGCTTGCCGTTGAAGTCCACCCAGCCCACCCGGCCATGGCACTCGTCCAGGTCGGCGTTGGTGATGAGCTTGCCCCCCGGGCCGCGCGGTCCATAGATCCCGAATCCGTCCATGGCGTAGCCCAGGAGCGGGGACTGCTTGCCCGGCTTGCCCTGCTTCATGCACTTCCAGGAGTAGCCGTGGTAGTGGTACTCCGTCGCATATGGGTGGCCGAAGCAGCGGTCGGTGGGAAGCGCCGCGTTAGGGTCATAGATGTTGAACTGCAGATCCGGGGCAGCCTCGATATGCCAGGCCCCACCCGTGAGCGCGATCCCGGTCATGAGCGAGGGGATGCAGTTGGGCTTCGCCGACATCTTGGGTTTGCGGGGGAGATCCACGTGGAGGTCGTAGGGCTTCACCGGGATCTCCGCGGCGTTGGCGTAGCCCTCAGCGGGCAGGGCGGCGTAGTACTTGTAGGCATCCGACGACCGCGGGATCGGGAAGGTGCCGATCGGATGATTCGGGATGCCGTTGCCCATGAGCGTGCGAGTGGTCTTGGACTCCGTGACCGTGAAGACGCTCCTCATCTTCACGGATCCGGGCACCAAGGCGATCTTCGACACCGTGATCACGTCATCTTTCACCCACGGGGTCTGCGCCTGGGTGATCTCGGTGGCGATCGTCTCGCCGATGGTCGCGGTGTCATCGGTGCCGGGAATCTGGATGATGTAGGGGCACGGCCAGATGGTGTTCCTCGCCGGAGCGCTGAGCGAGGTGCCCGTGGGCGGGGTCTTCAGGAAGGGGGGCGCGCCGTTGCCGTCCCAGGCAGCGGTCACGCGGCCGCCGTCGAGATACGGCGCAGCGCTCGCTGGCGTCGCGCCCAGTCCGATCGCGGCAGCCAGGCCTGCTGACAGGACGACGGCTGCCGACCTCGCCAGCCATGTGCCGCGTCGATATCTCTCGTGGTCCTTCATGCGGGCCTCATCTCCTCGTGACGGCTGGCGCCGTGTCCGACCGCGTGGGCCGTCAGGGCAGTCTCACCTGCTCGCGCGCGGCATCGCCATCGTACGGGGCCGACGACGTCTGCGGTGCCGCAGCCACGGTCTCGGAGGCGATGTCGCCTGCTCACGCGACGCACCCGTCGCTCGCGATCCTGCCCGCGTGATCGGACCCACCGACTACTTGGGCCAGACCTGGACGGCGCCCTTCTTCCACTGTCCCATGTTGACGTTCCACGTGAAGGTCGACGGATTGCCCCCCTTGACAATCAGGGTCGCGGTCATCTGCACCTGCGCCGGGATCGTTGAGCCGTCACCTTGCATGGGAAAGAACGACAGGGTGCCTGCCGACCAGGTGGTGTCGCCGCAGGTCCCCGCGAAGGTCGCGTAGTTCGACGAGTCATTGCCGGTCATGTTCTGGGTCGGAGGCTTGGGGCATGCGGTGGTGACATTGCCATTGGCGACCGTGCCAAAGACGATGGTTGCCGCGTTGTCCCCCGTCCCTGTCAATTGGGCCCCCACGGTGCTCGACGCGGAGTAGACCGGAATCACCAGCGGATAGCCCCCGCTTCTGCTCGTGCGCGCCTTGTGGACAGGGCGTTCGATATTGAGGCTGAAGTTAGGCAACGTGGCCGGCAGGGGAGCCGAGGTCTTCGCCAGGAAGGTGAGCTGCCCCTGGGAGTTGATCCTTGGCTTCGCCACGTAGGCGCCGACGAAGGGAGTCGGCGGCTCACCCGGGCTACCCCACACGATGGTCGACAGCGCACTCCGACTGCTTGCACTGTGCCCCAGTCGTGTCCAGCGGTCCACCAGTGCCTTACCGCCGAAGGTGCCGATCGCAGGCTTTCCGCGGGACTGGCCCAGCAGGCTGATGGTGGCTTGCGACGACACGACGATGCGATAGACATTGACGCCCCGCTCGACGGCGCGAGCGGTGCCTCCGCCGATGTGGATGAGGGCCTCACCTGAGGGCTTGCTCCTCGACTCTGGCGACCCGGCAGTGACGGCACCGGGGGTGAGCACTGCCAACGCGAGCGTCCCGGATGCGAATGCAGCGACGAGCCAACGAGCCTTCATGGGGGCCTCCCGCGGGAAATAGTGTGCCGAACCTACGTGGCCATCCAGCCACGACGCCACCGCTGGGACCCAAGACCCGTAGTGGCACGGGGTGGGCGGTGCAGGCCCATGCGGCCATGAACGTCCAGGAGTGAGAGTGCGTTCTCCCGCGAAGCCCGGCTGACACGCGCGCAGGGTGTCAACCTCCTCCTTGCAGAGGGGGCACAGGCATAGGCGTTGAGTTGCACTTCCAGCCGCGGATGGACCTGCGCGGAGACAGCCGCGGGGAGGATCCGTCGGTCGCCAGTCCCACCCTGCGTACCGCTCGACCGCTTCTCCCTCGCCAGTGAGACCTGCGTGCCCAGGTGGAAGACGTGGAGCCGCAACGGCCCTGGCGAATTCCGCGGCTCATCCGTGAGCCAGGACCGCGCGACAAGCGGCTACATCGCCGACCGAATTGACCTGACTCTGGAATGCATCCGACTGCACTACCTGCAGGGGTCACGGCCGGGAGGCGCGAGCGACAATCCGCTGTCGTCCACTCTCGCGCGGTGGGCGGACTTCTTTGAGCTCTTTGAGGATTTCGCGGGCTTTGTCGACTTCTTCCTGCTCGACGATCTCCTCGCAGCGGACGGCGCGACCATCGACTTCTTCCTGCCCTTTGACGGGTTCACCTGGTGGCCGCTCCCCCGCGATGCACAGGAGTACGCCGCCTACATGGGCAGGACGGTCTCTTTCGTCGAGGCGAGGAGCGACCGCATGGAGGCGTGGGTCGCCGGGCACCGCAAGGGTGCCGAGCACACCTTCGCGCTCATGGGCTAACCATGTGCGGTCGTGGCGCAGAGACCGTTGCCATGACGGAGGCCTTCACGCAGGGCAGACGTGCGGTGAGGGTCGTGGGGTCGTGTGCGAGCGACCAGTCGTAGGTGCATCGCGTGAGGAGGGCTGTGCCGAGGCCGGGCATGCCTTGCGCCGGCACGCGCCCGTCGTCCACGACGCTCAGGCGGATGAGCTCGTCGTCCTCCATGTCGATGGTGACGTCGACGTCAATGGTGACCTCGACCGTCGTGGCTTTGCCGTGGCGCACGGCGTTGGAGACCGCCTCGGTGGCAAGGTCGGTGAGCGCGTGTGTGCACAGCGGATCGGCCGAGAGGTGCTTCTCAGCCAGTGCGGTGACGCTGCAGGTCACCGCGGCGACGCCATCCCACGTCTCGGTGACGTCGGCAAGGACCGCGCTGACCGGGCGCGGAGCATCAGAGGGTGACAGCGCCGAGGCAAGCGCCCGCTGCAGGTCCACGCGGAGTTCGTCGAGTTCGGTGCTCGACACCTCGCCGTCCTCGAGTTGCCTGCGCAGCCGCAGGAGCCGAGCATGCAGCAGGCTCTGGACGGGGCCGTGGAGCGCCCGCGAGAGCCGGCCGCTTTGCTCCCACTGCTGGGTGTTAACGCGAGCAAGATTCCACTGCAGCTGTCGTGTCGTCGACTCGAGTTCGGCGGTGATGTCGCGCATCCGCGCACCCATCATCGACGCCATCGCGATGATGAGCCCGAAGACCGGCACGACGAAGATCGTGAGCGAGGGGATCGCGCCCGCGCTGGGATCCGAGCGATCGATCAGGCTCGCCGCGCGACTCGTGAGGAGCGCCGCGATGGCAAGGATGAGCACGATCGCCGACCACACGAGCACCAGTCGCTGTGGTGGCCGCCGCACCAGCCAGAGACGGCCGAGGGCGAGCGTGCCCGAGAGCACACCGAGCCCCACGAGCACGGTCGCCAGGCCGGTGCGGGGCTGGTAGACCAGGGCGCCTGCGGGCAGGGCGATGATCAACAGGGCCAGGGGGAGCACGAGCGGACGAATCGCTGCCGACGCGACCGGATCGCGCAGCACATCGACCCATCGGACGCGAGGAGCCTCCCGCGGGACCTCCGCGTCCCACTGCGGCAACTCGTGGGCCAGTGAGTGGCTGAGCGGGCGGACGACATCACCCGCGAGGCTCTCCAATGCCTCCACCGCGGAGGGCGCGGTGTCCAGAGCGAGGCCGCGCAACTCTGCATCGAGCCGCTGCTGCACGCGGTCCAGCGCATCTGTCTGTCGCTCCTCGATGCCCAGTGCAGAAGAGTCGATGAGGGCCACGAGTCGCTGCTGCTCCGCGAGGAGCAGGCCCGCGGTCTGCCGGTAGGACGCCACGGCCGCCACTCCGGACGCTCCCACCAGGAAGGCGAAGGAGATCGTGAAGATGCTGGGGACGATGCGCTGGATGTAGTCGGCAGCACTACCCTCCGAGAAGCCCATCGCCACGAAGCCCATTTGCACGACCAGGCCGCGCACCGCACCGGCGACGAGCACCGCAGAGATGGCGATCACGACGTGGAGCAGGCCGCCTACTCGGCGCAGCACAAGCCACCACACGATGAGCACGACACCGACCGCGGCCATGCCCGCCACGAAGGCGATGCCTGCGCGCACCGCGAGGCTGCCCGTGGCGGTCGAGCCGCTGCCCAGGAGGCTGAGGACCCCGCTCCATACGGCGACCAGCACCAGGACCGGCCAACTGACCAGGGCCGGGCCGGTCACGCGGAGCCAGAAGGTCACGGAATGACCCTAGGGCGACGCTCAGTCGCGCGGGGGCAGACCGACGTACTCCACGAAGATCCGCATGGCCTCGGCGCGCCGGCTGATGCCGTCGTCCTTGCCGATGTGCAGGGCGTCGTAGATGCTGCCGAGCACCTTCTCGACAGCGCTCGTCGTGGTGCCGCGCAATTCGGCGATGCGCGGGGTGGTGTAGCCCTGAGCGACCAGGCGCAGCACAGCGAACTGCGTCTGTGTCAGCGCGGTGAGCGGGCTGGCCTGGTCGAGCTGACCCTTCATGCGCTGCACCTGATCAGCGAGTGCACTCTCGACGGCCTGCACGAGAAGGTCGGCATCGGTCACAGCCTCCTTGCGGATGAAGCCGCAGGTCGCGGGCAGGTCGGCCTCGGTGTAGCCGGCCGCCCGAAGGTCAGGGACTTTGGTGAGCAGCAGCAGTGCCACTCCGGGGTTTTGGTGGCTGAGGATGTGCGCGAGATCCACGCCGTTGGGACCCGCGCCCAGGTTGAGGTCGATGACAGCGGCGTCGGGATCGAAGTCGGCCACTTCCCGCCGCGCAGCGGCCGCCGAGGAAGCCGGGCGGACCTCGAATCCCCCGCCCCGCAGGGCGGCGCACACCAGCCCCGACGTGAATGCCTCGTCCTCCACGACGAGCACACGGCGGGGATGCATGGGGCCTAGCCTCCCCCAGCCATTGGCGAGCGGGTCGCCAAAATCCGGGATTCCGCAGTTTGCCCGGGGGCGTTGACGGTGGCCGATCCCGGTGGGATCGTCCGCCCCATGGTCTTCTTCGTCGTTCCCTGGATCGTCCTCATCGTGGGCGTCCTCATCAATATCGCCGCGGACCGTCACCCGGCGCGGCGCACCGGCCCCCGCATCGTCGAGCTTGCACTGCTGTGGCTCATGGTGTGGTTCAGCGTGTGGGGCCTGATCGGCGTCGCCGGGCACCTCGGGCCCAACTCCGCCGAGATCGCCGCGAGCATCGGCTACGCACCCAGCATGTTCCAGTGGGAGGTCGGCTTCGGTGACCTTGCGCTGTCGGTGCTCGGCATCGGCTGCTTCTGGTTCCGCGACCGCTGGATGACGGCGGCTGTCGTCGCGCTTGCCATCTCCTACGGCGGTGACGCGATCGGGCACATCATGCAGTACGTCGGCGACGGCAATGACGCGCCGGACAACACCTGGGCGATCCCCAGTGACATCCTGCAGCCACTGCTCGCGATCGTGCTTCTCGTCCTCTACCGCCGCGGCTTCGGGCGACTGCCTGACCTGCCCAAGCACGGCGTCGTCGGCGAGAAGGTGGCAGCGGGGAGCTGAGTCAGCGGGCCGCTGCCGCGGTGAGGATCGCCCGCATGGAGATCACTGCGGCCTCTTCGTCGATGGGGATTCCCAGGGGCAGGGTGGCGCGCACCCCGACGGGCTCGGTCTGGAATCCCCAGGCGAAGACGGCCGGGTCCACGTCATCGCGCATCAGGCCAACTTCCTGCAGCCGGGCGAACATCCCGGCCCGCGCACGATGGGCGACGAGCACGCGCTCCTGCACCTGGGCGCGCAGCGCCTCGTCATTGCGCGCTGCCACGCCGATCTGCAGCAGCACCCGCTGGGAGGCCTCGTCGCGCGCTGCCGCCAGCATCTGCGCGGTCATCGCATCCGCTGCCGCCCAGTAGGGGTCGTCCGTCGCCAGCGCACGCACGAGGTCCCAGGTCCACGCATACCTGTCGGGGGCGAGCTCGGCCAGCAGCACATCGGAGAGCAGAGCCGCCTTGCCGTCGTATCGGCGGTAGATCGCGCCTGTGGTCACGCCGGCAGCGGCCGAGACCCGCCGCGTCGAGACGGCTTCGGCGCCGTGCTCGGCGAGGAGCGCCTTGGCGGCCTGGATGAGTGCTTGCGCGGTGGGATCTGAGCGCGCCGGGGGTGGCACTTCGGGTACATCGGCCCGCGGATCACCACTGCCCGGGCGCGGCACATGCCGCTGCTCGCGCTCGATCTCGCACGCCTCGGTCAACCACATCACCCGGCCCGTGGAAGGTGTGGGTCCCGGGAGGCCGAGGACATCCAGCAGGGCCCCGCCCACGCTGACACACGAGGTGTACCACGCCATACCGCGCGGGAGGTGGCGCTCGAGGCCATCGCGCAGTGTCAGCCAAGTACTGGTGGCGACGTCGCGCACGGCCGGTGTGGTGTGGCCGGCGATGAGGATCTCCCCGGCCAACTCAATGATTTCGCGTCCGTCGTCCAGGGTCCAAGCGAGTGCGGCGGGTGCATCGGGCAACCCGCGCAGGATGACCTCAATCTCGTCCTGGATCTCTCGGCCGACGTCCGCCAGAAGGTCCCCGCGATCAGCCCATCGCTCGTAGAGCGCACCCGCGGAGAAGAAGGAGCGGCGAGCGACGCCGTCCATGGTGAAGGCCGCCTGGCCGATCGCGGCCAGTTCTTCGCGCGTCCCTGCGAGAAGGGCGCGCGTTGTCGCCTCGTGCTACCCATGCACAGGACGAGTCAAGCACGGCTTGCGGCGATGCGCCCCGCGGTGAGCTTGCCCCACTTGTAGGTCACCGAGCAGTCGTAGGCCGGAGTGCAGTCGCGGTAGTAGAGAGCACGTGCGGCGAGGGCACATACCGGCAGTGCCGCATCATGATGCTAGATGGTGATGCTAAGATGCACCCGTGAGGACGACGGTCACTATCGATGATGACCTCTACACCAATGCGAAGGTCCACGCGGCCAGGTCCGGGAGAGGCGTCGGGTCGGTTATCGAGGACGCGCTCCGCGACTACCTCGCGCGCGCGAGTAGCACCCGGCATGCAGATCTCACCCCCTTGCCGACGATGAGGTCCGGAGGCGTCCGGCCCGGGATCGACCTCAACGACATGTCCTCCGTCTACGAAGTGATGGACGAGGACCAGGGCGTCGATGCGCTCCGTTGATGTCAACGTCCTCGTCTACGCATTCGATGCAGACTCACCGCATCACGCTCGTGCGCGCCAGGTGCTTGAGGAGTGCGCCTTAAGCCACGAGCCACTTGTCCTGTTCCCACCGGTGCTGACCGGCTTCTTGCGGGTGGTGACGGACCGCCGCATCCTCACAACGCCGGCTACTCCCAGAGAAGCAGGGACCTTCCTGATGGCGCTGCTGGAGTGGCCGCAGACACGGATCGCGGACGCAGGCTCGCGATGGTGGGACACGTTCGCCTCGCTCGTCGCCGAGCACGCGCCTCGAGGCGCAGAGGTCAGCGATGTCGCGCTGGCGGCGATGGCCCTCGATCACGGCGCCACGTGGGTGTCCTTCGACAGGGGCTTCGCGCGCTTCCGTGGGCTCGCGTGGGTCAATCCCGCGGAGTCCCCCAGTCAGTCCGAGTAGGCGATCAGTTGGATCACGATTTCGCTATATGAGCCTGACGCCCGAGCAGCATGTGCCGTCCGTGAAGGAGTAGTACCAGTCCTTGAGGGCGTCCTGCCAGATGTAGAGGTCTTTGCCACAGCCGAGGGAGTACTTGCATTCCGACTGCTTCGCACCGAAGTCATCCGTGTAAGAGATCGTCTTGGTGCCACCCTGCCAGTACCCAGACTGGTACATCTCAATGAACTTCTTCCCTGAGCCCGCATAGTTGGACCTCGTCTTGGTCACGAGCAGGTCGACGCGTGCGACGAAGGCCTTGGCGTACTTCGCGCACGGTGTGCCCGAGTAGCCTTCGACACACAGCCGCGCCGTCCCACGCCACGTGAGCTTCCCCCACTTGTAGGTCACCGAGCAGTCGTAGGCCGGAGTGCAGTCGCGGTAGTAGAGAGCACGCTCTGTGCGTTCGATGCCCTTCTGCAGGCGCGTGACC
>VGBQ01000008.1 GCA_016870425.1 Actinomycetota bacterium
GTAGGTGCGCCGTGCCTTCGCACTGACGCGTTCGTTCCACAGGTGCCCCTGCCCCGTGACGAGGACCCAGGCACCGGTGATGCCCAGCAGGAGCATGGCGGCTGCCACGAGCCACGTGAAGAATGCCCACTCATTGACGGGCTGAACGCTGACCGCCACTCCGAGGCTCACGATCGCCGAGAGCACCCAGATGGCGCCCACGACCCTGCGCTGACCTGCTGTCTCTTCCATGATTTAAGGCTAGCCTCCGACCATGGCGCAGGTGGCTGATTCGCCCCCGGGTGTCGGCACGCGGGGTCCGCGCTGGCATGCCCGGTGGGCCCTGGCCGCTTTCATCGTGACCGCCCTGGTGACCCGCACGATCACCACCGTGCTGCGGCTGCGCGGGGCGGGCACCGAGGGTGGCCTCATGATCGATGGCCTGCACATCCATCACATGGTCTTCGGCCTCATCATCCTGGCAGTGCTCACCTTCATGATGCTGCTGCACTCGGGGGAGGGTGGCCGCTGGGGCAACCGCCCCTGGGTGCCCATCCTCTTCGGCATCGGCTGGGCGCTGGTCCTCGATGAGTCGGCGCTCATCGTTTCACTGGCCGACGTCTACTGGGAGCCGCTCGGGGACCTGAGCTACTGGGTCATGGGCGCCTTTTGCCTCGCCCTGCTCATCGCTGCCATCTGGGCTCCGGAACGCTCCGACGCCTCCGAGGATTCGCGACGCGCCCCTCGGTAGGCTCAGGCCGCTATGGCTGACGAGGACATCGAGACATACGACGTAGAGCAGATCCAGGCGCGCTGGTTGCCCGTCTGGGACGACCTGCAGCCCTTCCGCTCCGGCGTCGACGGTGACCCGCGCCCCACCAAGTACGTCCTCGACATGTTCCCCTACCCCTCGGGTGACCTGCACATGGGCCACGCCGAGGCCTACGCCCTCGGCGACGTCATTGCGCGCTACTGGGTGCAGCGCGGCTTCAACGTCATGCATCCCATCGGCTGGGATGCCTTCGGCCTGCCCGCGGAGAACGCCGCCATCCGCCGCGGCGAGGACCCTGGGCTATGGACCTACGAGAACATCGCTCAGCAGAAGGCGTCGATGCGACGCTATGCGTGCTCCTTCGACTGGGATCGCGTCCTCAACACCTGCGACCCGGAGTACTACCACTGGAATCAGTGGTTCTTCCTGCAGATGTACGAGCGCGGCCTGGCTTATCGCAAGGCATCCAACGTCAACTGGTGTCCCAACTGCCAGACCGTGCTGGCGAATGAGCAGGTCGTGCAGGGACTGTGTGAGCGCTGTGACACGCCCGTCACCAAGAAGAAGCTCACGCAGTGGTACCTCAAGATCACGGATTACGCCGACCGCCTGCTCGACGACATGGCCCAGCTCGAGGGCGCCTGGCCGGAGAAGGTCCTGCTCATGCAGCGCAACTGGATCGGTCGCTCGACGGGTGCTGAGGTCGACTTCGTCATCGAGGGCCGCGATGAGCCCGTCACGGTCTTCACCACGCGCCCGGACACGCTCTACGGCGCGACGTTCTTCGTCGTCGCTGCTGACTCCGACCTCGCGGCGGAGCTCGCAGCAGGCACGGAAGCCGAGGCGGAGTTCGCGGCGTACCTCGAGAAGGTCAAGCAGACCTCCGAGATGGACCGTCTTGCGACCGACCGCGACAAGACCGGTGTATTCCTGCACCGTTACGCGATCAACCCGGTCAACGGCGAGCGCATCCCCGTGTGGGCGTCGGACTACGTGCTCGCTGACTACGGCACCGGCGCGATCATGGCCGTGCCCGCGCACGACCAGCGCGACCTCGACTTCGCCCGGCAGTTCGACCTGCCCGTGCGCGTCGTCGTCGACGCAGGCGAAGACCCAAACGGGACCGGCGTCGCGACGGCTGACGACGGCCCGCACGTCAACTCCGGCCCGCTCGACGGGCTCGACAAGGCAGACGCGATCGCGGCGATCATCGACATCCTCGGGGAGCGCGGCACCGGCAAGGCCTCGATCAACTACCGCCTGCGCGACTGGCTCATCTCGCGGCAGCGCTACTGGGGCACGCCGATTCCGATCGTGCACTGCGTCGACTGCGGCGAGGTGCCCGTGCCGATGGACCAGCTGCCCGTCACGCTGCCGCCCGCGCAGGGCCTGGATCTCAAGCCCAAGGGCTCCTCGCCCCTGGGCGCGGCCACCGAGTGGGCCACGGTCGCGTGCCCGAGGTGCGGTCGCGCCGATGCCCAGCGCGATCCCGACACGATGGACACCTTCGTCGACTCGTCCTGGTACTACCTGCGCTATCTCGACCCGCACAAGGCCGACGGCCCCTTCGACGTCGAGGCGGCCAAGAAGTGGATGCCGGTCGACCAGTACGTCGGCGGCGTCACACACGCGATCCTGCACCTGCTCTACAGCCGCTTCTTCACCAAGGTGATGTACGACATGGGCCTGGTGGACTTCACCGAACCCTTCACGCGCCTGCTCAACCAGGGCATGGTCGTCATGGACGGTTCTGCCATGAGCAAATCCCGCGGCAACCTCGTGAAGCTGTCGGACGAGCTCGCCGTGCACGGCGTCGACGCGATCCGCCTCACGATGGTCTTCGCCGGTCCTCCCGAGGACGACATCGACTGGGCCGATGTCTCGCCCGCCGGCTCCAAGAAGTTCCTCGCGCGCGCCTGGCGGCTTGCGCAAGATGTGACGAGCGAGCCTGGCGTCGAATTCACGACCGGTGACCTCGAGCTGCGCAAGATGACCCACCGCACGCTGCACGATGCGGCGCTGGCGGTGGAGACCTATCGCTTCAATGTGGCCGTCGCCAAGGCGATGGAGCTGGTCAACGCCACTCGCAAGGCCATCGACTCCGGCTGCGGCCCGGCCGATCCGGCAGTGCGCGAGGCGACTGAGGCCGTGGCGATCCTGCTCTCCCTCACCGCTCCCTACACCGCCGAGGACATGTGGCGCCTGCTCGGCCATGCGCCCTCGGTGGCGCGCGCCGGCTGGCCCGAGGTCGACCCGGCGCTGCTCGTGCAGGACTCCGTCACGTGCGTGGTGCAGGTCGCCGGCAAGGTCCGCGATCGCCTGAAGGTGTCGCCCGACATCAGCGAGGCAGACCTGCGCGAGCTCGCGCTGGCCACTCCCGGAGTCGTCAAGGCACTCGAGGGCAAGGGCATCAAGACCGTCATCGTGCGGCCGCCCAAACTCGTCAACGTCGTACCGGAGTAGGCAGTGAGTCGGCATCAGCAGGTGGGCGTGGGGCCGATCGACGTCCCCGATCTCTCCGCTGGCCCGCTGCTCCTGCGCCGTCATCGGCTCGACGACGTTGACGACATCGTGCTCGCCTGCCGCGACGAGCAGACCTGGACGTGGACGACCGTGCCGAATCCGTACGAGCCGGAGCATGCCGAGGCCTACATCAATCGCACCGTGGGCACGGCGGTCGACGGCGAGACTCGGTGGGCGATCGAGGTGGATGGTCGCTTCAGCGGCAATATCGGCGCGATGCTCGATGGTGAGGCCCGGCGGGTCGGCGGAGCCGCCCCTGTCGGGCTGAGCCGCGCCGACGTCGGCTACTTCGTCGCGCCTTGGGCGCGAGGTCGGGGTATCGGGTCACTCGCCCTCTGGCTCGTGTGTGACTGGGCCTTTCGTGAAGGTGATTGCGAGGTCGTCACCTGGAATGCCCTCGTGGGCAATGTGCCGTCGCGGCGCATGGTCGAGAAGGTCGGCTTCCACGTCCACTCGGATCCCGCGCGGCGCATGGTGGTCCAGCGCGGCGAGCGCGTCGACGTCTGGACAGCCGATCTGCTCCCGGAGGACCTCGTCCCCCTGACCGACCTCCTTCGTTGACTGGCGACTTGTGAGCGGTTCACGCGGCGTGTCGCGCGCACAAGGCGCCACTCAACGAACTATCGAACTGTCAACAGACGAGGTGCGGCGGGCGTCGCTGTGGGCGCAGGGACTGCTCGGGTCGCGCAAGACACAGCGCTCACCGGCTGCGCGCGAGACTGCAGTGCTCGGCATGCTCGAGCACCTCGGTGCCGTGCAGCTCGACACCATCTCGGTGCTCGCGCGCTCGCATGAGCTCGTCGCCTACGCGCGCCTCGGCGCGATCGGTCGCGACGCGGTGGAGGCGGCGTACTGGAACGGCGATTCGGCGTTCGAGTACTGGTCGCACGCGGCCTGCATCCTGCCGATGTCGGAGTGGCCGTGGTTTGCCTTCCGGCGCCGGCACTATGCACGCAAGGGCGAGCGCTGGCACGGCGTGCCCCGCAAGCAGCTCACGGGCATCCTCGACCGCCTGCGCTCCGAGGGGCCGCTCACGACCGGAGAGCTCGGGGGAGCGAAGAAGAGCGGCGAGTGGTGGGACTGGTCGGACGCCAAGATCGGCATCGAGTGGCTGCTCGACATCGGGGAGGTCGTCGTCAGCCGGCGTGTGGGCTGGCGCCGGGTCTACGACCTGCCCGAGCGGGTCGTGCCAGGAGATGCGCTCTACGACGCCGATGACGACGAGTGCCTGCGCCGGCTCGTGCAGCTCGGCGGGCACTCCGTCGGTGTCGGGACCGCCTCTGACATCGCCGACATCCACCGCCTGGGCATCACGCAGGCACTTGCCCACATCGATGACACTGACCTCGTCGAGGTGAGCGTGCGCGGATGGGATCAGCGTGCCTGGGCCTCGCGCGAAGCCCTCGACTGGCTGGGCACGTCATCGCGCGAGCGCTCGCGCACGACCCTGCTGTCGCCCTTCGACTCGCTCGTGTGGAATCGCGATCGCATGGAGCGCCTCTTCGGGATGCCCCATCGCATCGAGGCCTACACGCCTGCGGCCAAGCGCGTGCATGGCTACTTCGCGATGCCGGTGCTCCACAGCGGTCGCCTCATCGCCCGCGTCGACCCCGCGCGGGAGAAGGGCGCGCTGATCGCCAAGCGCGTGACCTTCGAGACGACCCGCACCGGTGCGCCCGTCTCCGGAGCGATCGAGGGCACGGCGCGGGCGCTACGGGAGGCGGCGACGTGGGTAGGCGCCGAATCGGTCCGCATCGAGCAGGTCGTGCCCGCTGCCCACCGGGCCCGCCTCGTCGCCCAGCTCTCGCCCTAGGCGGTCATCTCACTTTGTCATCTGAATCCGCTTCTCGCGGTTTCCCAGCCGCGGACTCAGATGACAAAGCAAGCGGATAGCCTGGCTAGATGCCGGTCGCCGTCGTCACTGACTCCACGGCGTACCTCCCCGCCGAGCTCCTGGACGGATCGGGCATCCAGATCGTCCCGGTGCAGGTGGTCATCGGTGGGCGTCCCTACGACGAGACCGCCAGCGAGGCTGGCCCCGCCCGGGTGGCGGAAGCTCTGCGCGCCTGGCAGCCGGTGACCACGAGCCGGCCGTCACCCGAGAGATTCCGGATGGCCTTTCAGCAGGCTGCGGATCTTGGCGCTGACGCGATCGTCTGTGCCACGCTCTCCTCACGCATGTCGGCGACCTACGAGTCGGCGGAACTCGCCGCCAAGGAGGTCGATGTCACCGTCCACGTTGTCGACAGTCGCACGGTCGGCATGGGCCTGGGCTTCGCCGTGCTGGCAGGTGCGCGGCGTGCCAGCGAAGGAGGCTCGGCAGAGGACGTCGCCTCACTCATCGAGCGACGTGCCCGGGCATCGACGTCGCTCTTCTACGTAGACACGCTGGAGTATCTGCGGCGCGGGGGACGCATCGGCGCAGCGCGCGCAGCCGTCGGTCAGGCGCTTCAGGTCAAGCCGATCCTGCAGATCCTCGACGGCGAGGTCATGCCCCTGGAGCGGGTGCGCACGACGTCCAAGGCCATCGCCCGGCTCACCGAACTCACCTTGGCCGCGACCCTCGGCCGCTCTGTCGAGATCGCGATCCAGCACCTCGATGCGGCCGACCGGGCCCATGCGCTCGCGGCCACCCTCGAAGAGGCGTTGCCCCACACACGGCTCGTCATCTGCCCCCTGGGAGCCGTGGTGGGCGCCCACACCGGCCCGGGGATCGTGGCGTCGGTGGTGTCGCCGATCCTGGACTAGCGTCCACAGGGCCCCGGGGGCCCTGTCATCCACCGACGCGGCCCGTGTGCGGCACGGAGTGAGCGCGGATCCCTAGCGTCCCCGGGTGACCTGGAGCCCGCGTGCGCTGCGCGCCCTCGCGATGCTCCTCGGCGGGCTCCTACTGGTCGTTGGCTACTGGTGGTGGCAGGGTCGTGCCCGCCCGGTCATCACGCTCCCTGACCCGGTGCCGTCGGCGACTCCCACGTCGTCCGCTGCTGGGTCGTCCGCTGCTGGTGGGTCGTCCGAGGCCGGGTCGTCGGGTGCCCCGGTCGGTGAGGTCACCGTGCACGTGCGCGGTCGCGTCCAGAGCCCCGGCGTAGTCACCCTGCCTTCGGGATCGCGAGTCATCGACGCCATCGAGGCCGCGGGCGGCCTGCGCCCGGGATCCACCAGCGGCGACCTCAACCTGGCCCGCGTGCTCGTGGATGGTGAGCAGGTCGCGGTCGGCGTGCGCGCATCGCGCGACTCCGTCCCTGCGAGTCCGGCCTCCGGTGGGATGGCGAGCGATGCCGGCCAAGCCCCCGCGCTCCTCGATCTCAACGCCGCGACCGCGACCGAGCTGGAGGCGCTGCCGGGGATCGGCCCCGTCCTGGCTCAGCGCATCGTGCAGTGGCGCATCGACAATGGCCGCTTCACGGACGTCGAGGTGCTCGGCGAGGTGAGCGGGATCGGCGATGCGCTCATGGCCCAACTGCGTCCCCTGGTGCGCGTATGAGGGCTGGATTGGTGCCGGGAGCCCTGGGTGCCTGGATGGTCGCCCTCCTCGGCGCCCTGCTTCTCGCATGGGGGATCGATGCGGCCGTCGTCGTGCGCCTGCAACTCGCCGCCTCGCTCGCCGCCGTGGGTCTGCTGGTCTTCTCCGTCATTCGCCATCGGCCCGCGGGGGCGGCGCTCGGCGCCGTTCTGGCTGCCGCTCTGCTGTCGTCAGCTGCGTACGCCGCGACCGTGACGGCCGAGCCCCTGGCCGACACTGGTGCACGCGTCTCAATGGAAGCCACCGTGATCGGGGATATGCGACTGCGGCAGGGCTTCGGTGAGCCGAGACTTGACGTCCGCGCCCATGCGCTCACCGTGTCCTCCGCGCGTGGTGACTGGGACATCGGCGCTCCGGTCATGCTCCGCGTCTCACCGCAGGAGCAGCCGCCCATCGGAGCACGACTGCGCGTCATCGGCACTGTGCGCGAGGGTGACCCGCTGCGTGGTCTCGCGGCGATCATCGACGTCCAGCGAGCCGCGGTTATCTCGCCCCCGGGCCCTCTCGGATCCATGGCCGACAGCGTCCGCCGGTCGCTGCGCGCGTCCCTCGCCGGATCCCCCGAGCGGGCAGCCGCGCTGGTCGAGGGGCTCGCGGTCGGAGACGAGACGGCGCAACCCGAGGAGCTCGCCGAGCAGATGCGCGTGTCCGGCCTGTCGCACCTCACGGCAGTGTCCGGAGGCAACACGTCCATCGTGGTGGGGGCAGTGCTGCTCGTTGCGACGGTCATCGGACTGGGGCTTTACGCTCGCGTGGCCGCTGCGGGGCTGGCGCTGTGTGCCTTCGTGGTCATCGTCGGACCCCAGCCCAGCGTGCTGCGCGCGTCAGTCATGGCGGTCGTGGCACTGGCTGCGATCATCACGGGATCGCGTCGGACGGGATTGCACGCGCTGGCCTTCGCCGTCGTCGTACTCATCGTGCTGTCGCCTGCCTTGGCGGCATCCTGGGGATTTGCACTATCCGTCGCCGCCACCGGTGGCCTCATCATGCTCGCGGCCCCGCTGGTCACGCGCTGGGGTGGAGGCGGAGGAGTGCAGCGGTCGCTGGTCTTGGCCCTGGCGCTCACGGTCGGCGCGCAGATCGCGACCCTGCCGCTGATCGCTGCCTTCGGCGATGGGCTCAGTCTCGTGGCGGTGCCCGCCAATCTGCTCGCGGCACCCGCGGTGGCGCCGGTGACCGTGCTGGGACTGCTGGCCGCGGTCCTTGGGACGGTCGCTCCCGGGCCGGCCGCGTGGCTCGCACGCTGTGCGGAGCCCTTCGCCGCATGGATCGCCTGGGTGGCCGGGTGGACCTCAGGCTGGCCCGCGGCCACGCTGCCGTGGCCGGGCGGACTCCCGGGGGCCGCCCTCGCCGGGCTCGTCGCCGCGGGGCTGGCCTATGCGATTCGCCGACATCGGGGCCGGCACGAGCGCACGGGCCGGCCGCGCACCCTCGTGCTCGGGGCCATCGCTCTCGCGGTCGTGGCCGTGCTCGCGTTGAGGATCCCCGACCGAGCCGGGTGGCCGCCACCGGGCTGGATCGCACTCGCCTGCGACGTCGGCCAGGGTGACGCGCTCGTGCTGCGAGGGCAGACGGGCGGGGCAGTGGTCGTCGACGCCGGCCCTGACCCGGAGGCGATCGATCGCTGCCTTGGTGATGCGGGCGTCGAGCGAGTTGACCTCCTCGTGCTCACCCATCACCATGCCGACCACGTCGACGGTGTGCCCGGCGTCCTCAAGGGCCGCAGGATCACCGAGGCACTCGTGTCGCCACTACGCGAGCCCATCGAGCAGGCGGACAAGGTCGATGAGTGGCTTGCAGGGATCCCGACGTCGCCCGCGAGCACCGACCAGCGACTGGAGGTGGACGGCATTGCGCTGAGCGTGCTGTGGCCCAGTCGCGTGATCCGGGGTCCGGAGTCGGCGCCCAACAACGCCAGCGTGGTGATGCTGGCTGAGGTGTCCGGCGTTCGCCTGCTCCTTCTCGGCGATGTCGAGGTGGCCGCGCAGGTCGCCTTGCGTACGTCGATCGCCGCGCCGGGCGTCGACATCGTCAAGGTCGCCCACCACGGCAGTCGCTTCCAAGATCCCGCCCTGGCTGCCTGGACGTCCGGGCGCATTGCCATTGTGAGCGTCGGGGAGGGCAATCGCTACGGCCATCCCGCACCGGAGACCCTGCGGGCGTGGGAGCACGCCGGCGCACTGGTGGCACGCACCGATTTGGCGGGCGACGTGGCGATCGTCGCGGATCCGCTCGGCGTGGTGACCCGCCGTACGACAACCGGGTGAGGGGCGCGTGGCATGCTGGCGCACGTGAGCCTCCCCGTCACCCTCATCATCGGCTCCGAGGAAGTGCTCGTGCGCCAGGCGCTCGAGGAGGTGCGGCACGCGGCTCGCCAGCGCGAGGGCGCGGACCCGGATCGGCGCACCCTCTCTGCTGCCGATGAGGACGCTCGTGCCCGCCTGGCTGAAGCGCTCGGGCCCACGCTCTTCGACGAGCCCGCGCTCGTCATCGTCACCGAGGCAGACCACATCGATGACGCACTATGGGCTCTCATCAACTCGGCCTTCGCCGATCCTCCCCCCGGCGTCTGCCTTGTCGTCGTGCACCCCGGAGGCGTCAAGGGCAAGAAGTACCTCACGGCACTGCGCAGCGCTGGCGCGCAGGAAGTCTCGTGTGCCGCCATCAAGAAGGGGCGAGCCACTGAGGACTTCCTCGCTGCCGAGGTGCGCCGCCGCGGGCGCAAGGTGACGCCCGGCGCGATCCATGCGCTCTACGAAGCGATCGGACATGACATTGCCCTGCTCATCGGAGCGATTGCCCAACTGTGCAGCGACGTCGAGGAGGGCGTCATCGACGAGGAAGCCGTCGCGCGCTACTTCGCGGGCGTCGCCGACGTGCAGGGATACCGCGTCTCGGATGCGGTGTGGGATCGACGCCCCGTGGACGCCCTGCGCGACCTGCGCTGGATGGCGGAGTCGTCCGGGCGGGCCGGGGTCGGCCCAGCCGTCACTGCGATGCTGGGCACCGGCCTCAGAGCCCTCGTGAAGGTGCAGGGACTCCCGCCGGCGATCAGTGAGGCTGACGCCCTGCAGGAGACGGGCATCCGCTTCGACTGGCAGCTGCGCAATGCGCGCAACCGGGCTAAGCGATGGCGTGCCGACCGCCTGGCCGCGGCAGCTGTGGCCCTGGCGGATCTCGACGTGGCAGTCAAGGGCGGCCTGCGCGAGGGAGACTCCCGCGACGTCGACCAAAAGCTGCATGACCTGGAGTCCTACGTCGTGCGCACCGCCTCGCGCTCCGACTCCTAGCCCGCCATCCGGTGCACGGATACGACGAAGGCCCGATCCCCGAGGGGACCGGGCCTTCGCGTGAAGTCAGCGCTAGAGAGCCTCGGCGCGCTTGGCGATCGAGGACTTGCGGTTGGCAGCCTGGTTGGCGTGGATGACGCCCTTGCTCACGGCCTTGTCCAGCTGGCGGCAGGCCTCGCGAGCGAGCTCCTGGGCCTTAGCGGCGTCACCGGCCTCGGCCGCATCGCGGAACTTGCGTACGTGGGTCTTGAGGGAGGACTTCACGGACTTGTTGCGCAGCCGCGCCTTCTCATTGGTGCGGTTGCGCTTGATCTGCGACTTGATGTTAGCCACGGGTGAGCCTCTGCCTCTCGGATGCCATCGGCCCGCCCTGGGCAGGCCGACCGAGGGATAAGGCTACCGGGGGCGCCCCGAGGAGGCCAAATGCGGGTCCGGGACACGCCTGGGGCCCCACCGCCCCTTACCGCGCACCATTGCGCTGAGTGGCTGTTAACCCCCTGAGTTAGCGGCCACTCAGCGCAATGGTGCGCGGTGCCGGAGTGCCCCATCCGCTCCCCATGGGAGCATAGGTCGGTGCCCGCCCCCCAGCCCGGCCGGACCGATCCGGCGGTGATCCGCAATTTCTGCATCATCGCCCATATCGACCACGGCAAGTCAACGCTGGCCGACCGGATGCTGCAGATCACCGGGGTCGTCGACGACCGGCAGATGCGGGCCCAGTACCTCGACCGGATGGACATCGAGCGCGAGCGCGGCATCACCATCAAGTCCCAGGCGGTCCGGCTGCCCTACCGTTCCCAGGACGGCCGGGACTACGTCCTCAACCTCATCGACACCCCCGGCCACGTCGACTTCACGTACGAGGTCTCCCGCAGCTTGGCGGCATGCGAGGGCGCCGTGCTCCTCGTCGACGCCGCCCAGGGCATCGAAGCGCAGACCCTGGCCAACCTCTACCTGGCCCTCGAGAACGACCTGCAGATCATCCCGGTGCTCAACAAGATCGACCTGCCAGCGGCCCAGCCGGAGAAGTACGCCGCGGAGCTCGCCCACATCATCGGCTGCTCTCCGGACGACGTGCTCAAGGTCTCTGCCAAGACGGGCGAGGGTGTCGGCGAGTTGCTCGAGGAAGTCGTGCGCACGGTGCCGGCGCCCGTGGGTGATCCTGACGCACCCGTCCGCGCGCTGATCTTCGACTCGGTCTACGACACCTACCGTGGCGTCGTCACCTACGTCCGCGTCATCGACGGCCACGTGTCCACGCGCGAGCGCATTCAGATGATGTCGACCCGCGCGATCCACGACCTGCTCGAGATCGGCGTCATCTCTCCGGAGCCCGTGCCCTCCCAGGGGCTGGGCGTGGGCGAGGTGGGCTACCTCATCACCGGGGTCAAGGACGTACGCCAGTCCCGGGTGGGCGACACCGTGACACTGTCGAACAAGGGAGCGACCGAGGCGCTCGGCGGCTACCGCGACCCCAAGCCCATGGTCTTCTCCGGCCTGTATCCCATCGACGGCTCCGACTACCCAGCCCTGCGCGATGCGCTCGACAAGCTCAAACTCAACGACGCCGCCCTCGTCTACGAGCCCGAGACATCGGTCGCCCTCGGCTTCGGCTTCCGCTGCGGCTTCCTCGGGCTGCTGCACCTCGAGATCGTGCGTGAGCGCCTCGAGCGGGAGTTCAACCTCGACCTCATTTCCACGGCTCCCAATGTCGTCTACCGGGTGATCAAGGACGACGCCACCGAGGTCATCGTCACCAACCCGTCGGAGTTCCCCGCAGGCAAGGTGGCTGAGGTCCACGAGCCCGTGGTGCGCTCCACGATCCTCGCGCCATCGGACTTCGTCGGCACCATCATGGAACTGTGCCAGGCGCGGCGCGGCGTACTCCTCGGCATGGACTACCTCAGCCAGGACCGCGTCGAACTGCGCTACACCCTGCCGCTCGCCGAGATCGTCTTCGACTTCTTCGACCAGCTGAAGTCGCGCACCAAGGGCTACGCGTCACTGGACTACGAGCCCAGCGGCGAGCAGGCGGCGGACCTGGTCAAGGTGGACATCCTCCTGCACGGCGACACGGTCGACGCCTTCAGTGCGATCGTGCACAAGGACAAGGCCTATGCCTACGGTGTCGCGATGACCGCGAAGTTGCGCGAGCTCATCCCGAGGCAACAGTTCGAGGTGCCGATCCAGGCGGCTATCGGCTCCCGCGTCATCGCACGCGAAACGGTGCGCGCCATCCGCAAGGACGTGCTGGCCAAGTGCTACGGCGGTGACATTACGCGCAAGCGCAAGCTGCTGGAGAAGCAGAAGGAAGGCAAGAAGCGCATGAAGATGGTGGGGCGCGTCGAAGTGCCCCAGGAGGCCTTTATCGCCGCACTGTCCACCGGCGAGGAGACCGCGGCGAAGAAGTAGGGCGGCGGGTCATCCCGCCCGTCAGCGGTCGGTGATGCTGAAGACGACGACCGTCTCGCTGCCGGTGGGCGCTGAGAAGATCGTGGCCACCTTGCCCTCCTTGGTGAGCGCCCACATATTGGGCGTGCCGAGAGGGATGCTCGGGTCGACCGACCAGCCCTTGTTGGCCTGCAGGTCCTTGACGTAGGCGTCCACGGCCGCTGACTGGTCGCCCGATGCCGACATCTGGGCGGTAAGGCCGTCCGCCGCCGCCCCGCCGGCGAGCAGCTCGAATCCGGGGATGACCTCGAGGTCGGCGGGCCAGCCCTCGGGGAACGCGCCCGTGCCGATCTCGTAGCTGCCGTCGCTGGTGTCGACGCGCACCTCGCCGTCCTCGCCCATGTCGACGGAGGCACTGCCACCGAGTGCGTCGTTGACCATGTCCTCAGCCGCCTGCTGAGATCCACAGGCGGCAAGGGGGACGAGGAGTGCCGCGAGGGCTGCTGCGGCGAGGGCGCGTCGGATCACTTCACAAACCTAATGCAGATGGGGTAGCGGTACTCAATGCCCTGGTTGTTCTTGATCGCGGCGATGATCATGAGGATCAGGCTCGCGATAGCGATGGCGATGACGACGAAGATGCCGATCACCACGATGGTGAGCACGAAGCCGATGATGTAGCCGATGATCACGGTGATCTGGAAATTCAGCGCCTCGGTCGACTGGGACTTGACGAAGGCGTTGCGCGGACCGAAGACGAGCATGACGATGAGCGGGCCGATGAAGCTGATGAAGATGCCGGAGAGCTGACACAGCATGGCCCACAGGCGCGCGTCGGAATCCGACATGGGCTGCTCTCCGGATGATGGAGTAGGCATAGGCGGAGGGGGCGGGGGAGTGGTCGACATAGTGCCTCCTAGGCGTGAAGTCGAACTGTCCTGGGCATCAGGCTACGCCTGCCCCGCACGCTGAGTCTCGTTCTGACTGGGCACAATGACCGGGTGTCGTCCCGGCCCTTCGGCTTCTACGTCCACGTTCCCTTCTGCGCGACACGCTGTGGCTACTGCGACTTCAACACCTACACGGCGCAGGAGCTGGGGACGGGGGCGGGGAGGGCGACGTACGCCGACACGGTGATCGGCGAGATCCGCTGGGCCCGGCGTCAGGTGGATGGCGAGCGGCCGGTCGCCACGGTGTTCGTGGGTGGAGGCACGCCGACGCTGCTCGATGCCGAGGACCTCGTGCGTGTCCTCGGTGTGATTCGCGAGGAGTTCGGCCTCGTGCCTGATGCGGAGGTGACGACCGAGGCCAACCCGGACTCGGTGTCGCCCGCGATGCTCGCGGAATTGCGTGCCGGCGGCTTTACGCGAGTGTCCTTCGGGGTGCAAAGCCTTGCCCCCCATGTGCTGGACGTGCTCGAGCGCACGCACACGCCCGGACGCGCTCTCGAGGCGATCGCGCAGGCCCGTGACGCCGGATTCGCGCACATCAGCGCCGATCTCATCTACGCCACTCCCGGTGAGACCGATGCCGATCTGCGGCGGTCGGTGGGCGGGGTGCTCGATGCCGGCGTCGACCATCTGTCGGCGTACTCGCTCATCGTCGAAGACGGCACGCGGCTGGCTGCACGTGTGCGCCGCGGCGAGGTGCCCGCACCTGACGATGATGTGGCTGCTGATCGATACCGCATCATCGATGAGATGACCTCGGCGGCAGGGCTGGAGTGGTACGAGGTCTCCAACTGGGCCCGTCCGGGATCGGAGTGCCGTCACAATCTCGGCTACTGGACCGACGCCGACTGGTGGGGTGCCGGGCCAGGCGCCCACGGGCACCTGGACGGCCGCCGCTGGTGGAATCTCAAGCACCCCGCGGCCTATGCACGCGCGCTGGCGGAGGGGCAGCCTCCGGTAGCGGGTGAGGAAGCCGTTGACGACGAGGGGCGACTGCTGGAGCAGGTGATGCTCGGCGTGCGCATCCGCGCCGGGATCCCGCGCGCGGGCTTGCCCGACGATGCCGTGGCGGAGTTGACGAGCGAGGGCTTGGTCGTGGTTGCGGGGGATCGTGTGGTGCTCACGTCCGGCGGACGGCTCTTGGCTGACGCAGTCGTGCGCCGACTCACTCCGTGATGACTACGGTCGCAGTGGACGTCCATCGGCGTCGGTCTTGATGCCGGTGCCGCTGAGGATGAGGATGCCCTCGATGATCCCCCAGAAGCCACCGATGCCGCAGGTGGCGATGGTGACGAGGATCTGCAGCACCCCGATGCTGGTGTAGCCCAGGTAGAAGCGGTGCACCCCCAGCGCACCCAGGAAGATCCCGAGCAGACCCGCGGTCATGCGGGACTTGGCGAGTGGGTCGACGTACACCACGAGTTCCGGCGGGTAGCCGGGCGGCGGCGGGTAGCCCGGCGGGGGCGGCCCCGGGTACGCGGGCCCGGAGGGAGCGGGTCCGGACAGCGGGGGCTGCTGTGGCTCCTCGGGCGTGGGCTGGGTCACGCGGACCTCCTCGTCAACAGGCTCCATGATGTCAAAGGGCGTAGGATTGGCACTCGAGTCGGGGGAGTGCCAGAGCAGACCCGAGTGGAGGAGGTGGCGATGCTCGAGGATCGTCGCCTCGCCGTGCTCCGAGCCATCGTGGAGGACTACGTCTCCACGCGCGAGCCCGTCGGCAGCAAGGCCTTGGTCGAACGTCATGCGCTGGGCGTCTCGTCCGCGACCATCCGCAACGACATGGCCGTGCTGGAGGAAGAGGGCTTCATCGCCCAGCCGCACACCAGTGCCGGGCGCATCCCCACGGACCTCGGCTACCGCGCATTCGTCGATCGGCTCTCGGGGGTGAAGCCCCTGTCGTCGGCTGAGCGCCGAGCCATCTCGGACTTCCTTGCGGGCGCAGTCGACCTCGATGACGTCATGGCTCGCAGTGTCCGACTCCTCGCGCAACTCACGCGACAGGTCGCGCTCGTGCAGTACCCCTCGCTCGTCCAGTCGGCCGTCCTCCATATCGAGCTGGTGCGCCTGAGTGAGAGCCGGGTCCTCCTGGTGCTCATCGCCGACACCGGCCGTGTGGAGCAGCGCACTATCGACCTGCCCATGCCCATGAGCGAAGACGACGTGGCCTCCCTGCGAGCACGTCTGGTCGCGATGGCACTCGGGCAGCGCTGTGCCGGACTCGCAGACCACCTGACCCCGCTCGTCGATGCAGCAGAGCCAGACGAGCGCCCGGCCGTGGCTGCGATCGTGGCCACCTTGATCGAGGCCACAGCAGACACGGTCGAGCAGCGAATCGTGCTCGGTGGCACAGCCAACCTCGCGCGCTACCGCGATGCCTTCGCCATCAGCCTGGAGCCTGTGTTGGAGGCACTGGAGGAGCAGGTTGTCCTGCTGCGGCTGCTCGGAGAGGTCTCCGGTGACATGACGGTGCGCATCGGTCATGAGAATCCGGTCGAGGACCTCCAGGGCACGAGCCTTGTCGCGACGGGTTACGGTCGCGGTGACTCCGTTGTGGCGGGAGTAGGGGTCGTCGGCCCCACCCATATGGACTACCCGGGAACCATTGCCTCGGTCCGCGCGGTGGCGCAGTACCTCAGCCGCATCCTGGACGACAACTAGCAACGAGAGCAGGCGAGACCCGACAACGTGGCCACCGACTACTACGCCCTCCTGGGCGTGTCGCGCGATGCGACGCCGGACGAGATCAAGCGCGCGTATCGCCAGCTCGCGCGCGAACTCCATCCCGACGTCAATCCGGATCCTGACAGCGTTGATCGCTTCAAGGAGGTCACGGCCGCCTACGAGGTGCTCAGCGACCCCGAGAAGCGCCAGATGTACGACCTCGGTGGCGATCCCCTCCGCGCCGGGGGCAGCGGCTTCGGTGCGACGTTCGACTTCGGCGACATCATGGACGCCTTCTTCGGTGGCGGACAGCGCCGCGGTCCGCGCCCGCGCATGCGTCGCGGTCAGGATGCGCTGATTCGCCTCCAGGTCGATCTCGCGGAGGCGATGAGGGGGACGACGCGCGAAGTGCAGGTCGACACCGCGGTGCGGTGCGAGGCGTGCCAGGGAGCCGGCACCGCACCGGACACGGAGCCGACCACGTGCCCGATGTGCAAGGGCCATGGGGAGATCCAGAATGTCCAGCGATCCTTCCTCGGACAGGTGATGACCGCGCGGCCCTGCCCCCAGTGCCAGGGGTTTGGCACCACGATCGTTCACCCCTGCGTGGAGTGCGCCGGGGACGGCAGGGTGCGCACCCGCGCCACGATCGGAGTGCAGATCCCGCCGGGCGTCGACACGGGCACGCGGATCCAGCTCGCAGGTCGCGGGGAGGTCGGGCCCGGAGGAGGCGAGCCCGGCGATCTCTACGTCGAGGTGGTCCAGATGCCGCACCCGGTCTTCGAGCGCCGCGGCGATGACCTGGTCTGCACCGTCGAGGTGCCCATGACCTCAGCGGCGCTCGGCACGGGAATCGAACTCGAGACTCTCGATGGCACGGAGCAGGTCGAGGTGCGGCCGGGCACTCAGCCAGGTGCCGTGCTCACGCTCCGGGGCCGGGGCGTGCCGCACCTGCGCGGATCAGGCCGAGGGGACCTGCACATCCAGCTCGATGTGCGCACCCCCACGCGCCTGGATGACGAGCAGGAGGGATACCTCCGCAGCCTCGCGCGTGCACGCGGTGAGGAGGGCGTGACGCTCCGGGCCACGGAGCAGTCCGCCGCCGACGAGACGGGTGGCTTCTTCTCACGCCTGCGCGGCGCCTTCAGCGGGCGCTGACGCGTGGCAGCGCCCGTCTTCTGGATTGACCTCGGCTTGACTCCGGACGCCGGTGGCATCGTGAGCGTCAGCGGCGAAGAGGCCCGACATGCCGGTCAGGTCGTGCGGCTGCGCGTCGGCGAGCGCGTCGATCTGGTGGATGGCCACGGCCGTCGACTCGAGGGCACCGTCCACTCCATCTCGCGCGATCGTCTCGATGTGTCCGTCACGCGCGATATCCGTGAGCCCGATCCCGCACCACGCATCGTTGTCGTCCAAGCACTTGCCAAGGGCGAGCGCGGCGAGCAGGCCGTGGCAGCCATGACCGAGGTCGGAGTCGACGTCATCGTGCCGTGGTCCGCCGAGCACTGCGTGGCCCGATGGTCCGGGGAGAGGGCTGAGCGAGGCGTCGCCAAGTGGCAGACGGTCGCGCGCGCTGCTGCCAAACAGGCGCGCCGCTCGCGGGTGCCCGACGTACGCCACGTCCACTCAACCGCGCATCTGGAGAGCCTCGTAGCCTCGTCATCCCTCGCCCTGTGCCTGGACGAGTCTGCGGATGTGCCGCTTTCCACCACGGTCATCCCCGATCACGGTGATGTCGTCATCATGGTCGGGCCGGAGGGCGGTCTGTCGGATGCCGAGCGGGCCCGACTGGTCAGCTGGGGTGCGGCCCGTGTGCGCCTCGGGCCGACCGTGCTGCGCACCTCCACGGCCGGGCCGGTGGGCGCCGCCCTCGTGCTCTCCCGCACTCCCCGCTGGGGGGCATCCGGATGATCACTCGCTATGTCAGGATGGCCGCGTGACCGATTGCCTCTTCTGTCGCATCGTTGCGGGCGAGATCCCCGCGGACGTCGTCGCGCGCACCGACCGCGCCCTCGCCTTCCGTGACATCCAGCCTCAGGCTCCCGTGCATGTCCTCGTGATCCCCGCCGATCACCATGCTGATGTGCCTGCCGTCTCGGGGGCGGATCCGGCGCTGGCTGCCGAGATGCTCGCCCTCGCAGCACGCGTGGCACGCGAGGAGGGCGTAGCGGAGACGGGTCACCGACTGGTGGCCAACACCGGCCTCGAAGGCGGTCAGTCCGTAAGCCATGCCCACATCCACGTGCTCGGCGGTCGTCCACTCGGCTGGCCGCCCGGCTGACGCTAGGATGACCCTCACATGAGCACTTCCTCTCAGGCCACCATCACCGTCCCGGCGTCGCAGCCGATGGTTGCGCTGCTCGGGCCGGGGGATGAGTTGCTGCGCGTCATGGAGGCCTCTTTCCCTGACGCAGACATCCACGTCCGAGGCAATGAGATCCGACTCAGCGGCTCGGCCGATGATGTCGGTCTCATTGAGATCCTCGTCGCCGAGATGCTTGCGGTCCTGCGCACCGGCCAGGGACTCACCACCGAATCGATTGAGCGCAGCATCGCGCTACTCCGCGCGGGCACCCGGCCGGCGGAGGTGCTCTCAACCAATATCCTCAGCTCGCGCGGACGCACGATTCGCGCCAAGTCGCTCAACCAGAAGCGCTACGTCGAAGCGATCGACACGCACACGGTCACCTTCGGCATCGGACCCGCAGGCACCGGTAAGACGTACCTTGCTGTCGCCAAGGCAGTGCAGGCTCTGCAGGCCAAGAAGGTGACGCGCATCATCCTCACGCGCCCGGCTGTCGAGGCTGGTGAGCGGCTGGGCTTCCTCCCGGGCACCCTGTCGGAGAAGATCGACCCCTACCTGCGTCCCCTCTACGACGCCCTGCACGACATGCTCGATCCCGATTCCATCCCGCGACTCATCACGGGTGGCACCATCGAGATCGCGCCCCTGGCCTACATGCGCGGGCGCACGCTCAACGATGCCTTCATTATCCTCGATGAGGCGCAGAACACCACGGCGGAGCAAATGAAGATGTTCCTCACCCGACTGGGCTTTGGCTCCACGATGGTCGTGACGGGCGACGTGACTCAGGTGGACCTTCCCTCGTCGACCACTTCGGGCCTGTCGGTCGTGCAGGACATCCTCGGCGGCATCGACGACGTGGCCTTCTGCACGCTGACGTCCGCCGATGTCGTCCGGCATCGGCTTGTCGGCGAGATCGTCGAGGCCTATGGCCGTTACGACGCCACCGTGGGCCTGCGCCCGGCCGCGCCGCACCGCGGTCCGCGCAGGGCGTAGCCCGTGGCCATCGACATCGACGACTCCTCGGCTGCGGAGTGGGTCGACACGGAGGCGCTTCAGTGCCAAGCGGCGTTCCTCCTCGACCGCTTGCATCTGTCTGCCGATGCTGACCTGTCCATCGTGCTAGTCGATGAGCAGGAGATGGCACGCCTGCACGTCGAGTGGATGGACGAGCCGGGACCGACCGACGTGATGTCCTTCCCCATGGACGACCTGCACGCGGGTGACCCGTCCGGCCCACGCGTCGAGGGCATCCTCGGCGACATCGTGCTGTGCCCGGCCGTGGCGGCCAAGCAGGCAGAGGTCGCCGGCCATGGCGTCGACGTGGAGATCGCGTTGCTGCTCACCCATGGCGTGCTCCATCTGCTGGGCCACGATCACGCGGAGCCGCAGGAGCACGAGGAGATGTTCGCCCTGCAGGCCGACTTGCTCCGGGACTGGCTGGCGGTGCCCCGATGAGCACCGATCTCTGGCTGGTCCTCCTCGCCGTCGTACTCGTCGTCCTTGCCGCTCTCCTTGTTATGGCCGAGACCGCGATCGGCCGTGTGTCGCGCGGACGCGTGGAGGATCTGCTGCGCGACGGAGTGCGCGGGAGCGCTCGGCTCCTTGACGTTGTCTCCGATCGCCCTCGCTTCGTCAACGTGCTGCTCTTCCTCTCCACCATCGCATCGGTGACCGCGATCGTGCTCGTATCCGATGTCGGCATCACCGTCCTGCAGGAGGACCGCGGCTGGCCCGTGTGGCTCGCCCTGCTCGTCGTCGTGGCGATCATGGTGGTCGTCAACTACGTCGTGCTCGGAGTCGCGGCGCGCACGCTCGGCCGTCAGCACGCTGATCGCATCGCCCTGCGCTCGGCCGGCGTGGCCGGCCTGCTCGCGGGCATCCTCGGCCCCCTTGCCACCTTGCTCATCGTGATCGGCAACGCACTCACGCCGGGGCGTGGCTACCGCGAGGGCCCCTTCGCGACTCAGGCGGAACTGCGCGAACTGGTCGACATTGCCGAGGCCGAGGACCTCATCGAGGACGACGAGAGGCAGATGATCCACTCCGTCTTCGAGCTCGGTGACACGTTTGCGCGCGAGGTGATGGTGCCACGCACAGAGATGATCTACATCGAGCGTCACAAGACCCTGCGCCAGGCGCTGTCCCTGGGCCTGCGCTCCGGCTTCTCGCGCATTCCCGTCATCGGTGAGAACTCAGATGACGTCATTGGGATCGTCTATCTCAAGGATGTGGTGCGACGCGTCTTCGATCGGCGCGATGCCGAGCAGACCGAGACGGTCGAGTCGCTCATGCGCCCCGCCTTCATGGTCCCTGACAGCAAGCAGGTCGACGAGTTGCTCAAGGACATGCAAGCAGCACGCACCCACATGGCCATCGTGGTCGACGAGTACGGCGGCACCGCGGGTCTGGTGACCATCGAGGACGTCCTCGAGGAGATCGTCGGGGAGATCGACGACGAGTACGACACGGCTGCGCCCGAAGTGGCCCGTCTCGACGACGACTCGGTCCGCGTGAGTGCGCGGATGCACATCGATGACTTTGCCGATCTCGTCCACATCGACGTCGAGTCCGAAGACGAAGGTGTCGACACTGTCCTTGGTCTCATGGGCAAGCGGCTCGGCCGAGTCCCCATCCCCGGTGCCACCATCGAGATCGACGGCTGGCGTCTGACGGCCGAGCAGGGCATGGGCCGCCGCAATCGCATCGGCAGTGTCCTGGCCGTGCGTGTCGAGCCCGGCACGCAGGCCGACGCCGCCAAGTGGATCGGAATCGACGATGACGACTGAGCCACTGTCCGCGGAGGACGCCAAACTCGTCATGCTGGCGCGCGGTGCGCGTGGACGTGTCGGTGTGGCGCGTGGCGCTGCGGTCCGCGACGAGACCGGGCGCACCTACTCTGCCGCCGACGTCACCCTGCCGTCTCTGGAGATCAGCGCACTACAGCTCGCGGTTGCTCAAGCCGTCGCTGCTGGCGCACGAGGCGCGGAGGCGGCCGTCGTCGTCGGCGACGAGCCTGCGGATGACGATGGCCGCCGGGCACTTGCTGATCTTGGTGGCCCGCGTGTGATCGTGCACCTGTGCGCGCCCGACGGCACGGTCGTCTCGACTCTTACTGCCGGCGCATGAGCACCACGGTCGCGACGGCGCAGGAGCGTCGCGGGGCGGCGGCCGCCGTGCTCGGATCCGCGGCGCTCTTCGGCACGTCAGGCACAGCTCGTGCGCTGCTCCAGCCCACGGCTCCTGCACCCGGGGCCGCAGCCGCTCGTCTTATCGTCGGCGCGGCCGGTCTGGTCGCCTGGGCATCGCGCACGGCGGAGGGGCGCGAGGCGCTGCTTCGGCTGTGGCGCATGCCGATCATCTGGGCGATGGGCCTCACCGTGGCGGCGTACCAGGTCTTCTTCTTCCTCTCCATGAGTCGCACCGGAGTTGCGGTCGGCACGCTGGCCAGCCTCGCGCTCACCCCATTCATGGCGGGCATCCTGGGCTGGGCCATGCGCGAGGGTGCTCCCGGCTACGTCTGGCTTGTCTCGACCACGCTTGCGATCGTGGGGGTCACCCTGCTCACCGTCGGGGCCGGGGATGGGCGTGACGTGCTCGGCATCGTCTTCGGCCTGCTCGCCGGCGCGTCGTACGCGTTCTACACCGTCTTCGGTGTGCGCTTCGCACGCGAGGGCGAGCAGCCAACCCACGTGCTCGCCGCGTCGTTCGCCGTATCCGGCCTGCTGCTCATCCCCGTCTTCCTCGCCTCGGGGACGTGGTGGATGTCGTGGTCGTCGCTGCTGCTCATCCTGTGGCTCGGGCTTGCCACGACCACTCTCGCCTACGTCCTGTTTGGCATGGGCCTGCGTGCCCTGCAGCCCGGGCACATCGCCACCCTCAACCTCGCCGAGCCGGTCTTCGCCACGCTGCTCGGGGTCTTCGTCCTCGGAGAGGTCCTCGGTCCCCTCGGTGTCCTGGGCTGTGCGCTGGTCATCGTGGGCCTGGGAGTGCTCGGGGTAGCCGAGGGCAGGAGCGCGTCATGACCGACCATCGCTCGGGATTGGCCTGCCTCGTCGGGCGGCCCAACGCCGGCAAGTCCACGCTCACCAATGCGCTCGTCGGCACCAAGGTCGCCATCACCTCGCGCCGGCCGCAGACCACGCGCCACGTCGTGCGCGGCATCGTGACGCGGCCCGATGCTCAACTCGTGGTGCTGGACACCCCGGGGCTCCACAAGCCCAAGACCCTGCTCGGCGAGCGCCTCAATGACCTCGTGCGCGAGGCGTGGTCTAGCGTCGACGTGGCCGCCCTGTGCCTGCCGGCGACCGAGAAGGTCGGCGCCGGCGACACCTACATCGCGAGCGAACTCGCCAAGGCCCGCCGTGGCGGGGCGCGTGCAACCTTCGCGGTCGTCACGAAGGCGGATGCCGCGTCGCCCGCCCAGGTGGCCGAGCGCCTCGCCGAGGCGGCCGCACTCGGCGGGCGCGCGAAGCTCGAGTGGGCCGAGATCGTGCCCGTGTCCGCCGTCACCGGGGACAACGTCGGGCTGCTCGCGGACCTGCTCGTCGCGCAGCTACCGGAGGGGCCTGCGCTCTATCCCGATGGCGAGTCGACGGATGAGCCTGAGGAGACACTCGTGGCCGAGCTCGTCCGGGAGGCCGCCCTCGAGGGGCTCTCCGACGAGCTGCCCCACTCCCTCGCTGTGATCGTCGAGGAGATGGCGCTGCGCGAGGACAGGCCCGAGGACCGCCCGCTGCTGGACATCCACGCGATTGTCTACGTCGAGCGCGACAGCCAGAAGGCCATCGTCATCGGCAAGGGGGGTGCGCGACTCAAGGAGGTCGGCACCACCGCGCGTAGGGGCATCGAGGCGCTCCTGGGCACACCTGTCTTCCTCGACCTGCGTGTCAAGGTTGCCAAAGACTGGCAGCGCGACCCGCGCCAGCTGCGCCGCCTCGGCTTCTAGGACTGCCAGGATGGGTACGAGGAGAGTGAGCCGTGCCGACGTACCGTGACGAGGCGATCGTCCTGCGCACCCAGCGCTTGGGTGAGGCCGACCGCATCGTCACGCTCCTCAGTCGAGCGCACGGCCGGGTGCGGGCCGTGGCCAAAGGGGTGAGGCGTACCGGCAGTCGCTTCGGTGCCCGGCTTGAGCCCTTCGGGCACATCGACATCCAGCTCCACGAGGGCCGTTCGCTCGACACGGTGACCCAGGTCGAGTCGCTCGCGGCACACGGAGCAACGCTCTCCGCCGACTACCCGCGCTGGACGTCGGGCACTGCGATGCTGGAAGCGGCCGAGCGACTCACGCCGATCGAGCGCGAGCCTGCGGTGCAGCAGTATCTGCTCCTCATCGGTGGCCTGCGCACGCTCGTGTCCGGCACGCATGATCCGTCGCTCGTGCTCGACGCCTTCCTCGTGCGATCACTGGCCATCGCCGGGTGGTCGCCGTCCTTCGCCGAGTGTGCGCGCTGCGGAGCACCCGGACCCCATCGCGCCTTCGCCGTGAGCGGCGGAGGGGCGCTGTGCGAGACCTGCCGGACTCCGGGCAGTGCGCGTCCCGCCGCCGAGACCCTCGAACTCCTCGGTGCGCTGCTCTCCGGTGACTGGCCTGTCGCAGACGCCAGCGATCCGCGGCACCGCCGGGAGGCAAGCGGGCTGGCTGCTGCCCTCGTCACGTGGCACATCGAGCGGGGGCTGCGCTCACTGCCGCTCGTCGACCGCGGCTAGGCGCCGCTCCACGGGCGCGTTCTGTGGTCGATAAGCGCCACCCGGTGGCACATCCTGACCATAGAAATCCGGGAGAGCGAGAAGCGGGACGCGCGCGGAGTGGGCGGCTCGGGGGCCGGGGACATCGGCGATGCGAGGATGGGGGAGTGCCGACGTACGCCGCGCCCACCCCGCACCCGAGCGGCGCGAGGCCTCCGGTGATCCCCCGAGACCTCGTCCCCCGGCATGTCGCGGTCGTCATGGACGGCAATGGTCGCTGGGCCAAGGAGCGTGGCCTGCCGCGCACGGCGGGCCACGAGGCCGGGGAGTTCGCGCTCCTCGATTGCGTCCATGGGGCGATCGAGATGGGCGTCCGGTGGCTGTCGGCCTATGCCTTCTCCACCGAGAACTGGAAGCGCTCACCCGACGAGGTGCGCTTCCTCATGGGCTTCAACCGCGACGTCGTGCACCGGCGCCGCGACGAGATGCATGAGATGGGCGTGCGGGTGCGCTGGGCAGGGCGTCCCAAGCGACTGTGGAAGAGCGTGATCAGGGAGCTGGAGTACGCCGAGGAGCTCACGAAGGACAACGACGTGCTCACGCTCACGATGTGCGTCAACTACGGCGGCCGCGCCGAGATCGCCGACGCGGCAGCGGCCATCGCGCGGGGCGTGGCCGAGGGCCGCATCGATCCGGACAGCGTGGATGAGCGCATGATCGCCCGTCACCTCTACGAGCCGGACATGCCCGATGTCGACCTCTTCGTGCGGTCCTCGGGCGAGCAGCGCACGAGCAACTTCCTGCTATGGGAGTCGGCGTACGCCGAGATGGTCTTCCTCGACACGCTCTGGCCGGACTTCGATCGCCGCCATCTGTGGCAGGCGTGTGAGCTCTATGCCTCGCGCGACCGGCGTTACGGTGGAGCGGTGCCCAATCCCGAGGTCCACCGGTCCGAGGTGACGCCATGACAGCGCCTTCGGAGCAGCGCCAGGGGTATCGCCCCGGCAGCCTGGAGATCCTCGCTGTCGGCCTCGTGGTGCTCATTGTGGGGCAGCGCTGGCTCGTGGGGCTCTTCGACGATCCGGCTCTCCAGACCGGTGCCACGATCTTCGTGTCGATCGTCGTCCAGGCACTGCCCTTCCTCGTGCTCGGTGTCGTCCTCTCCGGGGCGATCGCGGCCTTCGTCCCGGCATCCTTCTGGAAGAAGGCGCTACCCAAGAACCCCGTGCTGGCGGTGCCGGTCGCCGGGGCCGCGGGTGCGGTGCTGCCTGGCTGTGAGTGCGCGTCAGTGCCGGTGGCCAATGGCCTGATGTCGCGCGGTGTAGCTCCCGCAGCGGCCCTTGCCTTCCTGCTCTCCGCCCCCGCGATCAACCCGATCGTGCTTGCCTCGACCTTCGCCGC
>VGBQ01000009.1 GCA_016870425.1 Actinomycetota bacterium
TGCCCGGTTCACCAGCGGCCCGTCGAAATGCTCAAGGAGACCAACTGGTTCTTCCGCCTGTCGGCGTTCACCGATGCCCTCATCGCGCACTACGAGGCCGACCCGTCGGCTATCGAGCCGCAGAGCGCCTATAACGAAGTGATGTCCTTCCTGCGCAACGGCCTGGTGGACATCTCGATGTCGCGCAGCAGCGTCTCGTGGGGCATCGGCCTGCCCTGGGATGAGCGCCAGGTCGTCTACGTCTGGTTCGACGCCCTTCTCAACTACGCGACCGCCGTCGGGTACGGCGCGCCCGAAGGCTCGTCCGAAGCGGCCCTCTTCGCTGAGGCGTGGCCCGCGGACGTCCACCTCGTGGGCAAGGACATCCTGCGCTTTCACGCGGTCTACTGGCCGGCGATGCTGATGGCGGCCGGGCTGCCCCTGCCGCGCAAGGTCTTCGCCCACGGGTGGCTCCTCGTCGGCGGCGAGAAGATGAGCAAGACGCGTCTCACGGGCATCGCTCCCGAGCTGATCGTCGACCACTTCGGCTCGGACGCCTTCCGCTACTACTTCATGCGCGCCATCCAGTTCGGCCAGGACGGCTCGTTCTCCTGGGAGGACATGTCGGCGCGCTACACCGCCGAATTGGCCAACGGCCTGGGCAATCTCGCGTCGCGGGCCACGGCCATGGTCCAGCGCTATCGCGGCGGCACGCTCCCTGCCCCGGGATCCACGACCCCGGCCGAAGCGCACCTGCATGCTCTCCTCGAGCAGGTCGTGGCGGAGACGGACGCCGCGATGTGTGCGCTGGACTTCGCGACGGGGATCTCCGCTGTACGCCGCTTCATCGATGCCGTGAATCTCTACGTCACCGAGCAGCAGCCCTGGGTCGTCGCCAAGGATGACGCGCTGTCCTCCCGGCTCGACACGATCCTCTACACCGTGTGCGAGTCGCTGCGGGCCATTGCCACCCTCTACAACCCCGTCATGCCCAAGTCCATGGCGCTGCTGTGGGAGCAGATCGGCGCGGCCGCCACGCTCGGCCCGATCGCCGATCAGCGCGTGGAGCGAGCCGCCGAGTGGGGGCAGCTTCCCGCCGGGGCGACGGTTTCCAAAGGCGCTGTGCTCTTCCCGCGCTTGGACGAGGAGCCGGAGTGAGGGATCGGCCCGGACCCACCGAGCCTCTTCCGCGTCCGGTCGTGGACACCCACTGCCACCTCGATGTCGTCGACAGGTCACTGGGCGAGTCCCCGTCGCCCGAGGCCGCGCTCGCTCTGGCACGCGAGGCGGGCATCACGCGGATCGTGCAGGTCGGGTGCGACGTGGAGTCGTCCGCGTGGGCGGTCCGAGCGGCCGAGTCGACCCCGGAGATCATCGCGGCCGTGGCTCTTCACCCGAACGATGTGCCGCGGATCGTCGCACGTGAGGGCCGCGACGGACTCGAGCACGCCTACGCCCGAATCGAGGAGCTTGCGGCCGACCCCGCGACCCGAGCCGTGGGTGAGACAGGGCTCGACTACTTCCGCACGCGTGATGAGTCGGAGCAGGCCCTGCAGCACGAGTCCTTTCGCAGGCACATCGACATCGCCAAGCGACTTGACCGCACGCTCGTCATCCACGACCGAGACGCTCACGCCGACATCCTGCGAATCCTCGACGAGGAGGGTGCTCCCGACCGCGTGGTCTTCCACTGCTTCTCGGGAGACGCGGACATGGCACGGCACTGTGCCGACCGCGGGTGGTTCGCCTCCTTCGCGGGGGTCATCACCTATAAGAACGCCGATGGTCTCCGCGATGCCCTGAGGGCATTGCCGCGCGACCGGATCCTCGTCGAGACAGATGCCCCCTACCTGACGCCCGTGCCCCACCGCGGGGCCGTCAACGCGTCGTATCTCGTCCCCCTCACCGTCCGTGCAATGGCCCAGACGCGCGGTGAGCAGCTCGATCAGGTGTGTGCTGACCTGTGGGACAACGCCATGAGCGCCTTCGGCGAGTGGTAGCGGTGGATGGGCTCCTCGGCGCCGGCGAGGTGCGCGCGATCGCCGAGCGGTGGGGGATCCGACCGACGAAGCAGTGGGGCCAGAACTTCGTCGTCGATGCCAACACCGTGCGCCGCCTCGTGCGTCTCGCCGGAGTCGGTGACGCAGATGTCGTCCTCGAAGTCGGTCCGGGCGTCGGCAGCCTCACCCTCGGCCTCCTGAGCGCCGGTGCCACGGTCGTGGCGGTAGAGATCGATCCCGTCCTCGCCGAGGCGCTCCCGGACACCGTGGAGCGCCACCTCCCCGATGCGATGGAGCGGCTCGAGGTGATCGCCGGCGATGCGCTCGCGCTCACGGCCCTGCCCGTGGCCGCTGATGCGCTGGTGGCCAACCTGCCCTACAACGTGGCCGTCCCCGTCGTCCTGCACCTGCTCGAGGTGATTCCGTCGCTACGCCGCGGCCTGGTGATGGTGCAGGCGGAGGTCGCTGATCGCCTGGTAGCACCGCCCGGGAGCAGGACCTACGGCGTGCCGTCGGTGAAGCTCGCGTGGTTTGCCGCGGCCGAGCGGGCGGGGGCAGTCCCTGCGAGCGTCTTCTGGCCGGTGCCGCGGGTCGAGTCGGGATTGGTCGCCTTCCGACGACACGAGCCCCCGTCCTGCACGGCGTCGCGCGCTGAGGTCTTCGGGGTGATCGATGCCGCCTTCGCCCAGCGTCGCAAGACACTGCGTGCTGCCCTCGCGGGATGGGCCGGCTCGGCGGCGAACGCCGAGCGCGTCCTGGTGGCGGCCGGAGTCGATCCGGCGGCCCGTGGCGAGAGCCTGGATGTCGGAGCCTTCGCCCGCATCGCCAGTGCTCGCGCCATCGTCTAGGGCGGAGGGCACCGGGTACTGTCCCCCCGTGGTGTCGGTTCGCGCGCTTGCGCCTGCCAAGATCAATCTCAGCCTGCGCGTGCGCACATTGCGCCCGGACGGCTATCACGAGATCACCACTGTCTTCCAGGCCGTGTCGCTCACCGACGAGGTGACCGTGAGCGAGGGTGACCCGGGCACCGGGTGCACGGTCGTCGTCTCCGGGGACCAGGCCGGGTTGGTGCCGAACGGAGACGCCAACATCGTGTGCGTCGCGGCACGAGCACTGGCCCATCACGCGGGCCGTGCAGCCCCGGACATCGTCATCGGCATCACCAAGTCGATCCCGGTCGCGGCGGGCATGGCCGGCGGCAGCGCAGACGCCGCAGCGACGCTTGTCGCCCTGAGGCGACTGTGGGGCTTGGACGTCCCTGATCCCACGCTTGCTCAGCTCGCCGCGGGCATCGGCTCCGATGTGCCGTTCTCGCTCATGGGTCAGATTGCGCGCGGCACGGGGCGCGGTGAGAAGCTCACCCCCGTGCTCTCCGGCGCGCAGCTGCACTGGGTCGTGGCGCTGAGCGAGGAGGAGCTGTCGACCCCCTCGGTCTACGCCGAGTGGGACAGGCTCGCGCGCGATGGGCGGCTTGCCCCAGCAGCAGACGACGATGCCGACGACACGGAGCTGCTGCGCGCGTTGCGAGGCGGGGACCCGCGCGCGATCGCTCGCCATCTCGTCAACGACCTCGAGCCGGCCGCGCTCGCTCTGCGGCCGCGCCTGCGCGGGGTGCTCGACGCCGGGGCCGAGCTGGGGGCGCTTGCCGGATTGGTCTCCGGGAGTGGCCCCACGTGCGTGTTCCTCGCCGAAGACCGTGAGGGAGCCATTGCCCTGGCGGCCGAGATGGCCGGGACTGGCTTGGTGCGAGGCGTGCGGCACGCCGTCGGTCCCGTGCCCGGAGCCCGCGTCGCTTCGTGAAGGAGAGTCCGCGGTCAGGCTTGCGCGGATCGGGGCTTGGGCTCGAGGTGCGCCAGGCCGTTCCATGCCAGGTTGACCAAGTGCGCCACGACCTCGTCCTTGCGCGGCTTGCGTACGTCGAGCCACCACTGTCCGGTGAGAGCGGTCATCCCGACAAGCATCTGGGAGTACATCGGCGCAAGCCTCGTGGGTAGCCCGTGGGCCTTGAACTGCTCGGCCAAGAGATGCTCTACCTGACCGGCGACATCGACGATGAGGCTGGCGAACGATCCCGTCTGCTGCGAGACCGGGGAGTCGCGCACGAGGATCTGGAAGCCATCGGGCTGAGACTCGATGTAGTCGAACAGCGCCATCCCCGCCTGCTCGAGGAGTTGGCGTGGGTGCGTTCCTTGGAGCGCGCTGCTGATCATCGTGAGGAGTTGATTCATCTCGCGATCCACGACGACGGCGTAGAGGCCCTCCTTGCCGCCGAAGTGCTCGTAGACGACCGGCTTGGAGACTCCGGCGGTCGCTGCGATCTCCTCGACGGTGACGGCTTCGAAACCCTTGTCGGCAAAGAGGCTGCGCCCGACGAGGATGAGCTGCTCTCGGCGTTCGCGGCCGGACATGCGCATGGCGGAGCCGATCTCTCGTCGCCGGCGCTACGAGGCTGCCGGGGCGGCTGTCTCCGCCTCAGGGGTCCAGCCTCGGATACGTCGGCGCTGTGCCGGATCCTTCAACTTGGCTGCCAGGCGTGCCGGACTCGGCCAGCGGACGTCGCGTGCGAGCCGCATGCGCTCCATCGCTCGGATGACTCCGGCGCTGACATCAATCTGTCCCCGGAGCACACCGTGGCGGGCAGCGGTCGGCTCGGCGTGGTGCAGGTTGTGCCACGACTCGCCCAGTGAGGGCAGCGCGAGCCAGCGGTTGTTGGTTGCGTTGTCGCGGGTGCGGAAGGGGCGCTGCCCGAAGACGTGGCAGATCGAGTTGATCGACCAGGTGATGTGGTGCACGAGGGCGATGCGCACCAGGCCCGCCCAGAAGAGCGCCGTGAGCGCTCCCTGCCAGGACCAGGTGATGAGACCGCCGAGGATCGCCGGGGCGAGGATCGTCGACACGACGATCCACGGGAAGTAGCGCGAGACCCGCTGCAGCGCAGCGTTGGCCCGGATGTCGGGGGCGTAGCGCTCGATGGAGGTCTGCTGACCGTCGAAGAGCCAACCCACATGGGCGAAGACAAGCCCCTTGGCGACCGCCCGGCGGGAAGTGCCGTAGCGCCAGGGGCTGTGTGGATCTCCATCCTCGTCGCTGCGCGCATGGTGGCGCCGGTGGTCGGCCACCCACTGGTCCAACGACCCCTGCACCGCCGTGGAGCCGGCCACCGCGAGGGTGACCGACACCCACGTCGGAGCCTTGAACGATCCATGCGTGAAGTGGCGATGGAAGCCCACGGTGATGCCCCCGGCAGCGATGACGTAGAAGACGGCGGCGAGTGCGAGATCGGTCCATCCGAGCCACCCGCCCCAGGCAACGGGGATAGCGAGGGCCACGGCGACGAGCGGGACGGCGACAAAGATGCCGATGGTCGTGCGCATGCCTCGAGCCATCGGCTCGGTCACGGGGCGACCCGATGCGTCGTGCTCCTCGATGATTGCCGTCATGACCGCTCCCTGACCTGTGCCGTCTCTCCCGGAGGCTGAACCTACGCCACCGTAACCTACGGTTGCGTAACCCGTCCAGGTCGGGGCCGCGGGGCTACCCTGCGAGACTTCGCCCGTGGCCCGGCAGGGTCACCATCCCGGCTCGTCCAATGGCAGGACAAGAGACTTTGGATCTCTGAATGGGGGTTCGACTCCCTCGCCGGGAGCCCCTGTGCGACGGGGTAGGGTGCCGACGTCGGCTGCCCTGTGGGGCAACCCTTCTCGTGGAGGTCCGTGAGCGGTGACGACGCAGGGACCGATCGTGATTGTCCTCGCTGCCGGTGAGGGCACGCGCATGCGATCCGCGACGCCCAAGGTGCTGCACGCGATTGCCGGACGCACGCTGATCGGCCACGTCCTCGAGGCAGCATCCGCCGTCGATCCCTCGCACGTCGTCGTCGTCATCGGACACGGCCGTGAGCGCGTGCTCGAGCACCTGGAGGAGATCGCGCCCTGGGTGGACACGGTCGTGCAAGAGGAGCAGCGGGGCACCGGTCACGCGGTGCGCATCGCGCTCGCTGCCCTCGCCTCCGCCCATGCACTCGGGTCCGCGCCCATCGTCGTGCTCAGCGGCGACACCCCGCTCCTCACCGGAGCGACCGTGCGCGAACTCGTCGATGCGCACCTGCGCACCGGAGCGTCCGCCACGCTGCTCACCGCAGTTCTGGGCGATCCCACGGGCTATGGTCGCGTGGTGAGGGCCGGCAACGGCTCAGTGGAGTCGATCGTCGAGCATCGTGACGCTTCCGAGGACGTCCTGACCATCAGTGAGATCAATGCCGGCATGTATGCGTTCGACCCGGCACGGCTCACGCCCGCCCTCCAGCGCCTCACGACTGCCAATGACCAGGGGGAGGAGTACCTCACCGACGTCGTGGGCCTCCTGCGCGCAGAGGGCGACCCGGTGGCGGGGCTGATCGTCGAGGATCCCCACGAGATCCTGGGCGTCAACGACCGCGTGCAACTGGCTGGCGCCGCAGCACTCATGCGCGACCGCATCAATGAAGGCTGGATGCGCGCAGGAGTGTCGATGCTCGATCCGACATCGACCTGGATCGACGTCGATGTCGATCTGGCGCCCGACGTGACGATCCTGCCGCAGACGTCACTGCTCGGGCCGACGTCGATCGCCACCGGCGCACGCATTGGACCCGGCACGACGCTGACCTCGTGCGAGGTGGGCGAGGGGGCGACGCTCATCCACACGTGGGCCGAGCTCGCCGTCATCGAGGCTGGAGCCAGCGTCGGCCCCTTCACCTACCTCCGCCCGGGAGCCCGGCTGGGACCCCGTTCCCGTGCGGGTGCCTTCGTCGAGATGAAGAACGCCACCCTGGGGGAGGGCGCCAAGGTTCCGCACCTGTCCTACGTCGGGGACGCGGAGGTGGGGGAGGGGACGAATATCGGTGCGGCGACGATCTTCGTGAACTACGACGGCCAGGCGAAGCACCGCACCGTGATCGGTCGCCATGCCCGCATCGGCAGCGACACCATGCTGGTAGCTCCCGTGACGGTAGGTGACGGGGCCTACACCGCAGCCGGATCGGTGATCACCGAGGATGTGCCCGCGGGAGCGATGGCCGTCGGGCGAGCTCGCCAGCGCAACATCCCCGGCTGGGTGCAGCGCAAGCGTCCCGGCAGCCCGTCAGCTCAAGCAGCAGATGCACAGGAGCAGTCCCCGACTAGCGAGGAGTCACCGTGAGCGAGTTGACCGTCCCCCCGAGCAAGCGGCTCGTGCTCCTCACCGGTCGTGCCCACCCCGAGCTTGGTCAGGAGGTCGCGGCCCATCTCGGCACCGACCTCTGCCCGGTCGATGCCTACGAGTTCGCCAACGGCGAGATCTTCGTGCGCTTCAAGGAGTCGGTCCGCGGCTGCGACGCCTTCGTCATGCAGAGCCACACCACGCCGATCAACACGTGGATCATGGAGCAACTCATCATGGTCGACGCGCTCAAGCGTGCCTCGGCCAAGCGCATCACCGTGATCGCGCCCTTCTACGGTTATGCCAGACAGGACAAGAAGCACCGGGGTCGCGAGCCCATCTCGGCCCGCCTCATGGCCGATCTCTTCGTGGCGGCAGGTGCGGACCGCCTCATCACCGTGGACCTGCACACCTCCCAGATCCAGGGCTTCTTCGACGGTCCAGTCGACCATCTCTTCGCGCTCCCACTACTCGCCGACCACATTGCGGCTCGGGTCGACCTTGGTCGCGTGACCGTCGTCTCGCCGGATGCCGGGCGCGTCCGTGTCGCGGAGAAGTGGACTGACATCCTCGGTGCACCCCTGGCCATCATTCACAAGCGGCGGGATCCCGACACCCCCAATGAAGTGCGCGTCCTCGAGGTGGTCGGCGATGTGCGCGATCGCATCTGCATAGTCGTCGACGACATGATCGACACCGGCGGCACGATCGTGAAGGCCGCTGACACGCTCTTTGACAATGGTGCCGCCGAGGTGATCGTCGCCGCCACGCATGGCATCCTCAGCGAGCCGGCAGCCGAGCGGCTCCAGGCGTCACGGATCAGTGAGGTCGTCGTGACCAACACCCTGCCGATCCCGCCGGACCGGCAGTTCGAGAAGCTCACGATCTTGTCCATCGCTCCGCTGCTGGCGCAGGCGATCTACGAGGTCTTCACCGACGGTTCGGTCACGCGGATGTTCGAGACCCCCGAGCGGATCCCAGTCACCCCCTGACGATCGGGGCGCTGTGGGTGACGCGGCCCTGCCAGGCCCGCACCCGCCCCGGTCGCAGGCACGGGCCCCCCCTCGGCTAGAGTCATGGCGCTCCTCGGCGAGGGTGCGCACAGCACCGTGATCGACGTGGCCGCTGGCCGCACCGCGCCGTGGCTGCTCCGCTCGGAGGACGTCTCCGACGGTGGACGAGGAGGACCGATCGTGAACATCCGCCTGGAGGCCGAGCCCCGCTCCGACTTCGGCAAGGGTGCCGCGCGCAAGCTGCGCCGCTCGGGTCGCATTCCCGTGGTTCTCTACGGCAGCGACGCCGAACTCGTGCACCTTTCCCTCCCGGGCCATGAGCTCGAGCAGGCACTGCGCAAGCCCAAGGTCACCCTCGAGATCGTCCAGGGATCAGCAACCACTCTGACCAAGCCGCGCGACGTCCAGCGCGATCCGGTCAAGCGCACCATCGAGCATGTTGACCTGATCATCGTGTCGGCCGCCGAGGCTCGCGAGCGCGCAGCCGAGGCCGAGGTGCTCGTCGCCGAGGCTGCTGCGGCTGCCGAGGCTGCCGCGTCCGCTCCCGTGCCCAAGGGCCCGGCCGAGGATGCCGAGGCGGTCGCCGTGATCGAGGAGACCGGCGACGCTGTCGACGGCGACTCGACCGAGCCGGCCGGCGACGAATCCTGAGGCTCTTCCGCCGCGCGCGCGGCGAGGAGGGGAGCGACGCCATGCCTGCCTGGCTGGTCGTGGGGCTCGGCAATCCCGGCCCTGAATACTCCTCCACGCGTCACAACGTCGGAGTGATGGCGGTGGAGGCGCTTGCCGAGCGATGGGGCGGGCGGCTGAAGTCCGATCGCTACACCCGATGCGAGATCTTCGACGCGCGCTGGCAGGGCCGTCGCGTCATCCTCGCGCGCGGGCGCTCCTACATGAACGAGTCGGGTGGCCCCGTCAAGGCGCTGTCCTCGCACTTCAACGTGCCCGTCGAGCGCACAGTCATCGTCCATGACGAGCTCGACATCCCGTTTGGTGCACTACGTGTGAAGCAGGGTGGTGGCGACGGCGGCCATAACGGCCTACGCAGTATCCGCAAGGTCCTCGGGACGGGTGACACCATCCGCATCCGCGTCGGCATCGGCCGACCGCCCGGGCGTCAGGATCCAGCGGACTACGTCCTCAAGGCCTTCTCCTCCAGCCAGCGCGACGACCTCGCAGCGCTCATCGAGCGAGCTGATGACGCGATCGAGTGCGTCATCGAGGACGGCGTCGCTGTGGCGCAGAATACGTTCAACGCCGACTAGGCCCCGCCGCGACCAGAACTCCCGCTCATCCCAGACCCGAAGGGCAGGCCATGACCCCCACATCCCTCGCCGACGCAACCGACATGGAGATCTCCGCGACCGTGGCCGCGGAAGCCGGGCGCCTGCTGCTGGAGCTGCGCGAGGGTTTCGGGCCCGTGGAGGACAAGGACACGGCCGACGCCCTGCGCAAGAAGGCGGATGCCTCGTCGCATGAGCTGATCGTCGCCAGGCTCGCGCAGGCGCGCCCGGATGACTGCGTCCTCAGCGAGGAGGGTGCCGACGACCTAGCCCGGCTCGATGCCGAGCGGGTGTGGATCGTCGATCCCCTCGACGGCACCTGGGAGTACGGCCAGGGCCGTGTCGACTTCGCCGTCCACGTCGTGCTCTGGACGGCCGATGCTGCCGCGCCCGGCGGAGGCCGGTTGACCGCCAGCACCGTCGACCTGCCCGCGCAGGGCCTCGCGCGGCGGTCGGATGACGTGCCCGTCCCCACGCGGGCGCTGCCGCAGGATCGACCGGTGCGCATCGTCGCATCGCGCACGCGCCCCCCGGCCGTGCTCGCCGCCGTGGTGTCCGCTCTCGATGCTCGCCTGCGCGAGCAGGGGCACGGGTACGGCGTCGAGGTGGTCGACGTGGGCTCCGTGGGTGCCAAGGTCAACGAGATCCTGTCGGGTCGCGCTGAGGCCTACGTGCATGACACCGGCTTTTACGAGTGGGATGTGGCCGCCCCCCTGGCCGTCGCGCACGCCCATGGCCTCACGGCATCGCACGTCGATGGACGCCCGGTGAGCTTCAACCAGGAGCGCCCCTACGTGACTGACCTCCTCGTAGGTCTACCGGAATTCGCCGAAGAGTTGCGTGCAGGCATGCTGCGCGCATCCGGAGCGTGACGCTGCCCGCCCTGAGGGGTGCCCTCGGGGCCATCCCGGGCATCGCCACGGTGACCGATCTCGCCCTGCGCGGTGCAGACGACGTGCACGTGGCGGCGATCCCGGGAGTGCGGCCGGCGGTCGTCGCCGCCATCGCTGCGGAGGTGCCGCAGGACCGCAGGGTGCTCGTCGTCACGGCCACGGCGCGCGAAGCCGAGGACATCGCGGACGCGGTCGAGGATCAACTCGGCGCGGGCAGTGCCGTTGTCTTCACCTCGTGGGAGACGCTGCCGCATGAGCGGCTCAGCCCGGCCGCAGACACCGCGGGCACGCGCGTCGCCGCGCTGCAGCGGATCGTCCATCCCGCCGAGGGCGATGCCCTGCGCGTGGTGTGCGCACCGGTGCGATCCGTCCTCCAGCCACTTGTCTCCGGACTCGCCGACCTTGCTCCGATCACGCTGATCGAGGGCGCGGAGATCGACGTCGATGGTCTCGTCGCCGAGCTCGTGCTCCGGGGATACTCCCGCGTCGATCTGGTCGAACGCCGCGGCCACTGTGCAGTGCGCGGTGGCATCATCGACATCTTTCCGACGACTGCTGAGCACCCCGTGCGCATCGAGCTCTGGGGCGACACCATCGAGGAGATCCGCGACTTCGCCGTCTCGGATCAGCGCTCACGCACGCACGTCGGTCGCGTCGATCTGCATCCGGCCCGCGAGCTGCTCCTCACGCCGGCGGTGCGGGCGCGCGCGCGGGCGCTCGCAGCCGCGCATCCGCGTGCGGCCGAGGTGCTTGATCGGGTTGCCGAGGGTGTGGTCGCCGATGGCATGGAGGCCTTTGCGCCCGTGCTTGCCGACGGCATGGAACTCCTCGTGGATGTGCTGCCGCTCGGTTCGCTAGTGCTCGTCTGCGATCCGGAGCGCATCCGTGCGCGGGCCGACGACCTCGTGCGGACCTCGCAGGAATTCCTTGAAGCGTCCTGGCACGGTGCGGCTGCCGGCGCTGCGACTCCGCTCGACGTCGAGGGTCTGGATTTGTCCGCCGCGGCGTACCGCTCGGTCGAGGAGGTGGAGACTGCTGCGCGCGCACGAGGATCGGTCTGGACGATCGATTCCTTCGCTCGCGAGGGCGACGATGTCGTCATCGATGCCCGTCCGCTGCCGGACCGCCGCGGAGGGCTCCTGGAGGTGCTCGATGACGTGCGGGCGTGGCGCGCCTCCGGTGATCGCGTCCTGGTGCTCGTCGAAGGTCCGGGGTCGGCCGAGCGGATCGCGGCGTCGCTGCGCGATGAGGGGATTGCGGCGACCACGAATGTCGACGGCGACGCAGATGCCTCGGCGGTGGCGGTGGCGACGGCCCGGTGGCAGGGGGGTTTCTCCTCACCCGGGGGCCACCTCGCGCTCATCACCGAGGCCGATCTCTTCGGCGAGCGGTCCCCGGTCCGTGACGCGGCACGCATGCCCTCGCGGCGTCGCCGTGCGATCGACCCGCTCCAGCTGGCCGCCGGCGACCTCGTCGTGCATGAGCAGCACGGGGTGGGCCGCTATGTCGAAATGTCGCAGCGGACCGTCGGCGATGCCACGCGCGAATACCTCGTCATCGAGTACGCCGCATCACGACGAGGGCAGCCACCCGACCGCCTGTATGTCCCCACGGATCAACTCGACCAGGTCACCCGCTACGTCGGGGGCGAGGCGCCCGCGCTGAGCAAGCTCGGCGGCTCCGACTGGCAGCGCACCAAGGCGCGTGCGCGTCGCGCGGTCCGCGAGATCGCCGACGAGCTGGTGCGGCTCTATGCCAAGCGCCAGTCGACACCGGGACACGCCTTCGGCCAGGACACCCCCTGGCAGCACGAGCTCGAGGACGCCTTCCCCTTCGTGGAGACTCCCGACCAGCTCGCGAGCATCGACGAGGTCAAGGCCGACATGGAGCGCGCCATCCCCATGGACCGCGTGATCTGCGGCGACGTCGGCTACGGCAAGACCGAGATTGCCGTCCGTGCGGCCTTCAAGGCGGTGCAGGAGGGCAAGCAGGTGGCCGTGCTCGTGCCCACGACGCTCCTCGTGCAGCAGCACTTCCGGACGTTCACCGAGCGCTACGCCCCCTTCCCGGTGCGGGTCGCGGCCCTGTCTCGCTTCCAGACCGACGCGGAGGCCAAGCGCACTCTCGAAGGATTGGCTGACGGGACCGTCGACGTGGTTATCGGAACGCACCGCATGCTGACGCCTCAGGTGAGATTCAAGGACCTCGGGCTGCTCATCGTCGACGAAGAGCAGCGATTCGGGGTCGAGCACAAGGAGCACATCAAGGCACTGCGCACCTCGGTCGATGTCCTCACGATGTCCGCAACGCCGATCCCTCGCACGCTCGAGATGTCGCTCACCGGCATCCGTGAGATGTCGACCATTCAGACGCCGCCGGAGGAGCGTCATCCCGTGCTCACCTACGTGGGTCCGTACGACGACCGCCAGGTCGCGGCGGCTATCCGCCGCGAGCTCATCCGTGATGGGCAGGTGTTCTTCATCCACAACCGCGTCGAGTCGATCGATCGCGTCGCCGGTCGGCTGCGGGATCTCGTCCCGGATGCGCGTATCGCGATCGCGCATGGGCAGATGAACGAGCACGAGCTCGAGCGCATCGTCCTGGACTTCTGGGAACGGCGCATCGACGTTCTCGTCGCGACCACGATCGTCGAGAATGGCATCGACATCCCCAATGCCAACACGCTTATCGTGGATCGAGCCGATGCCCTGGGACTGGCACAACTGCACCAACTGCGCGGCCGCGTCGGTCGCGGTCGCGAGCGCGGATACGCCTATCTCCTCTACCCGCCTGAGCGCCCGCTCACCGAGACGGCCCACGAGCGCCTTGCCACCATCGCGCAGCATTCCGACCTCGGCTCGGGCATGCGGATCGCACTCAAGGACCTGGAGATCAGGGGCGCCGGCAACCTGCTGGGAGGAGAGCAGAGCGGCCACATCGCCGAGGTCGGATTCGACCTCTACGTCCGTCTCGTCGGTGAGGCACTCGCCCACGCTCGCGGGGACGCTGACTCCACGCCCCTGGAGGTCAAGGTCGAACTCCCGCTCGACGCGCACATCCCCCACGACTACGTCCCGGAGGAGCGCCTGCGGCTCGAGGCCTATCGTGCGATGGCTGCCGCGGTCACCGCCGCCGACGTGGACGCGGTCGCCGAGGAGCTCATTGACCGCTACGGCGCCCCTCCTCCCGCGGTCGAGACCCTGCTCGCCGTCGCCCGACTGCGCGTGAGGGCCCGGACCGCGGGAGTCGGGGAGATCGTGCTCGTGGGGCCGCGGGTGCGCCTGCACCCGGTCGACCTTCCAGAATCCCGCCAGTTGCGCCTCACGCGACTGCACCCGGGCACGCTGGTGAAGCCGGCGGTCCGTACGATCCTCGTGCCGCGTCCTCCCGCTGGCTCGACCTCCGATGCCGAACTGGTGGAGTGGGTCGCCGGGGTGCTTGACATCCTCGATCCCGCGGAGGGCCCGGCATGAGGACCGAGGCAGGGCGAGGGAGCGGAGCATCGTGAGCACGACGGTGAGGCGAGGGATCGTGGCACTGGCCGCGAGCGTGATGCTGGCCGGTTGCGCGGGGCTGGGCGAAGCGGGGTCCGCCGCGACCGTGGGCACCGTGCAGATCTCGACCGAGGCGCTCGCGTCCCAGACCAGCGCGGTCCAGGAGCAGCGAGGAGAGCCGGTCGGATCACCCGACCTCGCCCTCACCCTGGGCGTGCTCCAGCGCCTGGTCATCACCGAGCTCGTGTCCCAGGCCGCAGCCGCGCAGGGCATCACCGTGACGCAGGGCGAGATCGACGCGACCATCGCGGACTTCGAGGCTCAGCTCGGCGGGCCCGAGGCGCTGCAGGCGGCGTACCTCGACAGCAACGTTCCGGCGCAGAGCATCGAGCAGCAGGTGGGGCTCTCCGTCCAGGTGCAAAAGCTCGGGGCCGCTCTCGTGCCCGACGCCGATGCCAACGGGCAGCAGCAGGCGGTGACGCAGTACGTCACGGGCTTCGGGATTCAGGAGGGCATCTCGGTCAGCCCGCGCTTCGGCACGTGGGACTCGGTCACCCTCTCCATCGGCCCACTTCCCAGCGACCTCGCGACGACGGTGCAGGTGGAGGACCCGCTGGCCGGCATCCTCCCTGCTCCCTAGGCTCTGGCCATGCCGGAGCCGGGCGACGGATTGAGCGAACTCGTCGCCGTCATGGACCGCCTGCGCTCGCCGGGCGGGTGCCCGTGGGATGCGCGGCAGACGCATCGCAGCCTGGCCGAGTACCTCCTGGAGGAGGCCTACGAGACCGTCGAGGCGATCGAGTCCGGTGATCGCGACGATCTGCGCGAGGAGTTGGGTGACCTGCTCCTGCAGGTGGCATTCCATGCGCGGATCGCCGAGGAAGACCCCGATGACCCGTGGGACATCGATGATGTCGCCCGCGGCATCGTGGCCAAGCTGGTACGCCGTCACCCGCATGTCTTTGCCGGTGATGCCCCCGACGTGACGACCGCCGAGCAGGTGGAGAGCCGCTGGCATGAGCTCAAGGCACGTGAGAAAGGGCGCGCCTCCGTGACGGAGGGCATCCCCGAGGCGCTGCCTGCCCTGCTGCGCGCGAGCAAGATGCTGGCCCGCAGTGAGCACCTTGATGTGGCACTCCCGGACGCTGGCGAGCCGCTGGCGGGGGTGACGACGGAGGGGTCGTTCGGCGACCTTCTGCTCGTGCTCGTCGCAGCGGGGCGTGCCCGCGGCTGGGACGCGGAGGCGGCCCTGCGCGACGCGGTGCGACGCCAGGCGACGCGCATCCGCGACGCGGAGGAGGGGTGAGTGCCTCGCAGGACCTCGCCGCGCTCGCGGTGGAGTCTGCCGACGTGCTTCTCGCCTTCGACCCCGTGCGAGCGACGTCGGCGGGGATGCACGAGCACGACGGTCGCCTGCCCGACCTGACTCCCGCATCGGTGGACGCTCACCTGCGTCGCCTCGACGCCCTGCTGACCCGCATCGACGGCGTGGACGACGTCGCCCTCAGCGTCGATGAGCAGGTGGACCTCGAGGTGCTGCGTGCTCGGCTGGCCGGCGACGCCTTCGACCTCTCGGAGGTCGCGCGCCATCGATGGGATCCGCTCACATGGGATCCAGCCAGTGGCCTGCATGCGCTCGCCGTCCGGGACTTCGCGCCGCCAGACGAGCGGCTTCGCGATGCGCACGCTCGCATGCGCGCGGTGCCCGGATTCCTCGAGGAGGCCCGCGCGAACCTGCGGGAGATGTCGCCCATCCACGTGGAGACCGCGCTGCTGCGCCTGGACGGTTTCGACGGCGTGATCGACGAGCTCGCACTCCTCGGAGAGCTCGGCGACGACGCCGTGGACTCTGCGCGCGAAGCGGTGGCGCAGCATCAGGCGTGGCTCGCCGAGCGCCTGCCGCAGTCTCGCCGTGATCCCCGGCTCGGGGTGCGGCTCTATAGCGCGACGCTCTGGCACCACCTTGACGAGGAGCTGGCTCCTGTGCAGGTCCTCGAGATGGCCGAGGCCCACCTCGATGACGTGACGGCGCAATTGCGCGAGGTCGCGGCGGAGTATCTCGGTGAGTCGGTGCACTCGTCCGACATCGTCCGCCGGGCCCTGGCCGATGCGGCCGTGCGCGCGCATGTTGAACGCGACACCGTCGTCCCTACCATCCGCGACGCACTCGAGCGTGCCACGCGCTTCGTGGCCGACCACGACCTGCTCACCCTGCCCGATCAGCCTGTCGACGTCGGCGACATGCCGCGCATCCACAGGGGCGTGGCGGTCGCCTACTGCGATGCCCCCGGGCCCCTCGAGCAGGCCCCCTCGCGCACCGTGGTGGCGGTCGCCCCGCCGCCCGATGACTGGTCGCCGGAGCGCGTGCGGTCCTTCCTGCGCGAATACAACGGTGACCTCCTCCATGACCTCGCGATCCACGAGGCGATGCCCGGGCATGTGGTCCAACTCGCACGGGCGCGCGAGGCCGACACCTCACTGGTGCGCCGACTCGCGCCATCCGGGGTCTTCATCGAGGGCTGGGCCGTCTACGCCGAGGAGTTGCTGGTCGAGCGCGGCTACGCCCCCGACGACGATCCGCGCGCCGGGCTGCGCATGCGCCTGCAGCAGCTCAAGATGCAAGCACGCGCGACGCTCAATGCGATTCTGGACGCTCGCGTGCACGGTGGCGACATCGACGAAGTGGGTGCGATCGAGTTGCTGCGCCGCCGGGGATTCCAAGAGGAAGCGGAGGCGGCGGGCAAGTGGAGGCGTGCTCTGCTCACCTCGGCACAACTGCCCACCTACTTCGTCGGCTGGATCGGCGTACGGCGCCTGGTCGATGACCTGCGCGTGCTCCACCCTGATTGGCAGGACCGCCGCATCCACGACCTCGTCCTCGAGCACGGCTCGCTCGGCCCGCGTCACCTGCGGGCGGTCCTCGGGCTGTGACCGATCCAGCGGCGGCCTCGGTAGGGTTCGGCGCATGGCCAGCATTGACGACGTCATCGCCCGCGAGATCCTCGACTCCCGCGGCAATCCCACCGTCGAGGTCGAGATCGTCCTCGACGACGGCACCGCGGCACGCGCGGCCGTGCCCTCGGGTGCCTCCACCGGGGCCTTCGAAGCCGCGGAGCGGCGCGATGGTGACGCCGAGCGTTACCTCGGCAAGGGGGTCCTCGCCGCCGTGGCCGCGGTGGAGGACGAGATTGCCCCCGAGATCCTCGGCATCGACGCCTCCGAGCAGCGCCTCATCGACCAGGTCATGTGCGACCTCGACGGCACGCCCAACAAGTCGCGCCTGGGCGCCAACGCGATCCTCGGCGTCTCGCTCGCGGTCGCTCGCGCGGCTGCCGGGTCGGCCGGACTGCCGGTCTTCCGCTACGTCGGTGGCCCCAACGCCCACGTCCTGCCCGTGCCGATGATGAACATCCTCAACGGTGGCGCGCATGCCGACACCGATGTCGACATCCAGGAGTTCATGGTCGCCCCGATCGGCGCGGCCACTTTCAGCGAGGCGCTGCGCTGGGGAGCCGAGACCTACCACGCCTTGAAGTCGGTGCTGCGCGAGCGTGGCCTGGCTACGGGCCTCGGTGACGAGGGCGGTTTCGCGCCGAGCCTGGCGAGCAATCGTGCGGCGCTCGAGCTCATCGTGGAAGCCATCGGGCGCACGGGACTCACGGTCGGATCCGACATCGCGCTCGCGCTCGATGTTGCGTCGACCGAGTTCTACGCCGATGGCTCCTACCGCTTCGAGGGCGCGGCGCGCTCCAGCGAGTGGATGACGGGCTACTACGAAGGCCTGCTCGCCGACTTCCCGCTGGTCTCCATCGAGGACCCCCTCGCCGAGGACGACTGGGCAGGCTGGATCCACTGCACCGATGCCATCGGCGATCGCGTCCAACTCGTCGGCGACGACCTCTTCGTCACCAACCCGGAGCGTCTCGCGCGTGGCATCGCAGAGGGAGCCGCCAATGCGCTGCTCGTCAAGGTCAACCAGATCGGCACCCTCACCGAGACACTCGATGCCGTCGCGCTCGCGCAGGGCAACGGGTACCGCTGCATGATGAGCCATCGCTCGGGGGAGACCGAGGACACGACCATCGCCGACCTCGCGGTGGCGGTCAACGCCGGCCAGATCAAGACCGGCGCCCCGGCGCGATCGGAGCGCGTGGCCAAGTACAACCAGTTGCTGCGCATCGAGGAGGAGTTGGACGACGCGGGCCGCTACGCCGGAGCCGCGGCGTTCCCGCGCTCCGGGCTCACCCCGTGAGACCATGAGCGGGTGTCGCGCTCCCGTCCAGCCTTGACCGGCCGGGCGGCGATCCTGGTGCTCGTCCTAGCCGCCCTGGTCATCACCTTGGCCATCCCGCTGCGGGCCTGGCTGTCGCAGCGTGCCGAGATCTCAGCGCTGGAAGCCGACGTCGCCCAGGCGCGTGAGCGCGTGGACGGCCTGCGTGCGGAGTTGAAGGACTGGGACGACCCGGCTTTTGTCGTCGCACAGGCACGCAGCCGGCTGCACTTCGTCTTCCCCGGAGAGGTCGGCTACGTCGTCCTCGGTGAGGACGACCGCCCGGTCGCCCCCGAGGCGACCGAAGTGACGGCACAGGATCCCTGGTATTCGCGCCTGTGGGAGTCCACCCGGCAGGCCGACCTGCCGTGATCTCGCCGCAGGATCGGCGAGCGGTCGCCGATCAACTCGGCCGCGAGCCACGCGACATCATCGATGTTGCACACCGTTGCCCGTGCGGCATGCCCGACGTTGTCGTCACCTCGCCCCGACTGGCTGACGGCACGCCGTTCCCCACCGTCTACTACCTGACCTGCCCGCGCGCGGCGTCTGCCGTGGGTCGACTCGAGGGCGGCGGCGTCATGCGCGACATGGAAGGTCGTCTCGCGGACGACGCCGACCTCGCTGACGCCTATGCGCGTGCCCACGGCGACTACCTCGCTGCGCGCAGCGCCCACGGCGACGTCCCCGAGATCGAGGGAGTTTCCGCTGGGGGCATGCCCGACCGCGTGAAGTGCCTGCACGTGCTGCTGGCCCACTCACTGGCCGCAGGCCCTGGCGTCAACCCGCTCGGCGACGAGGTCCGCGCCCTCGTAGGGGAGTGGTGGGCAGGGCATTCGTGCGCGGTCGCGCGCACGGAGGGGGAGTCCCCGTGAGGGTCGGCGCGATCGACTGCGGCACCAACAGCATCCGCCTGCTCGTGGCCGATGTGGACGGGTACCACCTCGACGAGGTCGTGCGCGACATGACGGTCGTGCGCCTCGGTGAGGGCGTCGACCGCACCGGAGCCTTCTCGCAGGCGGCTCTCGATCGCACGTTCGCCGCGTGCGATGCCTACGCCGCCACCATCGAGGACCTGGGCGTGAAGCGGCTGCGATTCGTCGCGACGAGTGCCAGCCGCGATGTGAGCAATCGCGAGGCGTTCATCGACGGAGTGCGCGCACGGCTCGGCATCGCGCCCGAGGTGATCAGCGGTGCGGAGGAGGCGGGACTGTCCTTCCGCGGCGCCGTCGAGGGCCTGCCGGTCGATCGCGTCGCGATGCCGACGCTCGTCGTCGATATTGGCGGTGGCTCCACTGAGTTCGTGCTCGGCGACCGTGGGCTGACTATCGATGTCGAGGCTGCCGTGTCGGTCAATATCGGCTGCGTGCGCATGACCGAGCGCCACCTGCACGGCGATCCGCCCTCACCCCAGGAGATCGCTCGCGTCGAGGCCGATGTCGCCGCAGCCCTGGACGAGGCGGCCGCTGCGGTGCCGCTCGACCGGGCGCGCTCCCTGGTCGGCGTCGCCGGCACCGTGACCACCCTCGTGGCGCTCATCCACGGTCTGCCGGTCTACGACCCGGCGCAGATCCATGGTCGCGAAGCCACCCTGGCTCAGATCGACGAGGTGACCGAGCGCCTGCTCGTCATGCCGCGAGCGGAGCGCGCCGAGCTCCCGGTCATGCACCCCGGTCGCGTCGACGTCATCGGCGGAGGGGCCCTGGTCCTTCGCGCGATCATGCGCCGCACGGGGCTGCCGGTGATCGCGAGCGAAACCGACATCCTCGACGGGGTGGCGCGCGTTCTCGCGGAGCACTCCGCCTAGGGTTCGTGTAAGCGGTTGCGGCATCGCGGTGGAGCGCCGTACACTCCGCGTTCGGCCCGTATCCGAATCCAGACGTGCCGTTGCAGTACCCATCGGGCCGCTTGCCGGCCCCTGCGCGGCGGAGGCCATCGTGTCGATCACCATCCGCGATGTCGCTGACGCGGCCGGCGTGTCCACGGCGACGGTGTCCCGAGCGTTGCGCGGCCTGCCGCATGTCGACCCCGAGACACGCGAGCGGGTGCGCCGGGTCGCGGCCGAACTCGACTACGTCGTCTCCCCGAGTGCTTCGCGCCTGGCCAGCGGGCGGACGGGCACCGTCGCGGTCATCACCCCCTTTATTGACCGGTGGTTCTTCTCGACCGTGCTGTCCGGCATCAGCGACGTCCTGCAGGAGAATGATGTCGACCTCCTCGTCTACGAGGTTGGCGATCCGGGGACCAGCCCGGGGCTGCCGGCCGAGCGTCGCCTGCGTGGGCGCGTGGACGGCGTCATCGTGGTGACGCTGCCCACGGATGCCCCTCGCATCGCGGACATGCTCGGCATCGGCCTGCCGGCGAGCTTCATCGGTGTGCGCTGGCCGGGCGTGCCGTCGGTGTGCATCGACGACGCGGCCGCTGGTCGCATGGCGACGCAGCACCTGATCAATCTCGGCCACGAGCGCATCGGGATCATCTCCGGCCGACCCCAGGCGTCGACCTCCCAGGCCAACCGCGCACTGGGCTACGTGACGGCGATGGAGGGTGCAGGTCTCGCGCCTGATCCCTCGCTCGAGGCGTTCGGCTACTTCACCGTTGCGGGCGGGGAGTCGGCGATGACCTCGCTGCTCTCGCAGCCCAATCCGCCCACGGCGGTGTTCGCGATGTCCGACGACATGGCCTTCGGAGCGATCCGGGCGCTGCAGCGCCACGGCATCCGGCCCGGCGCGGACATCGCGATCGCGAGCATCGACGGCCACGAGCTCGCGGAGCTCCTCGACCTCACCACCGTGGGCCAGCCCGTGGCCCAGATGGGCCGTGTGGCCGCCGATGCGCTCCTGGCCCGGATGCTGGGACGTGAAGCGGGCGAGACATCGAGGAGCGTGGCGACCACGCCTCCGGGCTCGCCGTACGAGATCACTGTCCCCACGACCCTCATCGTGCGCGGCAGCACCGTGCCGATCGACCGAGCCACGGCCTGACCCGCTGCCCTAGGCTCCCGTCATGCCTACCGTCGACATCCCCGCAGGCCAGGACCGCCTCACCGGCTATCTCGCTGTCCCTGCCTCGGGCCGCGGCCCCGGCGTCGTCGTCATCCAGGAGTGGTGGGGCATCGTGCCGCACATCCGGTCGGTGGTCGATCGCTTCGGGGAGGCCGGGTTCGTGGCGCTCGCCCCTGATCTTTTCCGCGGAGAGCACACCACCGAGCCCGACGAGGCAGGCAAGCTCATGATGGGGCTGCGCGTCTCTGCGGCCGCCGATGACATTGCCGCGGCCGCCGATCACCTGGTCCGCAGCGGGCTGCTGACCGGTGCTCAGGTCGGCTGCGTCGGCTTTTGCATGGGTGGTGGCCTCGCGCTGCTGGCACCCACGGTGAGCCCCCACATCGACTGCACCGTGGCGTTCTATCCCGCCATGCCATGGCCCGATTACCACCCGGCGTGGAGCGGCTACTCCGGCAAGGAGGCACTGGTGCACCAGTGCGAGGCGGACCTGCCATCGACGGGCGAGGACATTGCCCGCTACGCCGATGAGATCGCCGCACATGGCGGGATTGCCGTCGTGGAGACCTATCCCGGCACCCAGCACGCCTTCTTCAACGACGATCGGCCCGAGGTGCATGACGCCACTGCGTCGGCGCTGGCCTGGGAACGCACCACGTCGCTGCTGCACCGCCGCCTCGACGGGCCCTTCCGCTGACGGGGTCCGATGAGTGCTACCCCCGCCGGATTTGCACTATGCGCCTGATCAGGGGGCGATAGTGCAACGCAGCGGCAGGAAGCGGGCGACGAGGATTGTCCGGTGAGAGGTGGCGGGGGGAGCGGTACGCCCGCGGCGGTGCGCAGTGACGCCGCCAGATGCGCGACCATCCCGCACCTCGACACGGCGATCGCCGACTGTCGCGCTTGCCCGCGGCTCGTGGCCTGGCGCGAGCAGGTGGCCCGGGAGCGCAGGGCGGCGTACGCCGGGGAGGACTACTGGGGTCGGCCGGTGCCCGGATTCGGGGACCCCGACGCGCACATCCTCGTTGTCGGCCTCGCGCCGGCGGCACACGGAGCCAACCGCACGGGGCGGATGTTCACCGGAGACCGCAGCGGTGACTGGCTCTTCGCCGCGCTGCATCGTGCCGGCCTCGCCGCGCATCCGACCTCCACTTCGCGCGACGATGGACAGCGCCTCGACGGGGTGCGGGTGACGTCAGCCGTGCACTGCGCCCCGCCCGGCAACGCGCCTACGCCGGCGGAGCGCGACACCTGCGCGCCGTGGCTCGTGCGCGAAATCCAACTCTGCCGCCCGCGGGTCATCGTCGCGCTGGGCGGCTTCGCGTGGACCGCGGTGCTGCGCAACCTGCCGGAGTCCGGTGTCACCATCCCGACACCGCGGCCGAAATTCGGCCACGGTGTGGAGGCGTGCCTCGCCGGGAGCGGCGGCGCCAGACTCTGGCTGCTGGGGTGCTACCACCCCAGCCAGCAGAACACCTTCACGGGACGTCTCACGCCGGACATGCTCGACGATGTCTTCGCGCGGGCACGCGCGCTCGCGGGCGAGCGCCGGCGGGGCTAGTGCCCCCGGAGGGGATCGAACCCTCACTGTGCCGGGTTTAAGCCGGGTGTCTCTGCCGATTGGACTACGGGGGCGGCCCCAGCCTAGGCGTGCCCCCCATGGGTCCTCCGCGCCTTCGGACGGGCGGAGTAGTTCCCGTGGGTCACGGGTGGCCGACCATTGGCCGCGATTGCTGACCCGGATTCGCGGTTTGCGGGGGGCGAGGGCCCGCGCGCACATGTCTCAGCAGGTTCCGATATGTCCGCTTGGCCTGTGGGGATTGCTTCCGGCCCCGAATCCGTTACCGTGGAGAGGAAGCGGGCGAGGGCCCGCTTCACGAGGGGGACAGCCCGCCTCGCCACCGCAGGAGGAGCAGCATGCAGACGGCCAACCCCGTCCTTGCCCGTATCGACCGTGACGCCGCCCAGGCCAGCCGCTCGGGGTCCGGGTTCGCCTACGAGGAGGGCCGCAGCGCCGTGGCCTCCGCCCAGCACGGCGAGGCACCTCCCGCCCCCGCTCCGGCGGCGGATGACGCCGGCATCTACTCCGGCGTACAGATCCCGGCCCCGCCCGGCCAGCGCGTCACCTATCCCGACGTCATGGCCAAGTCCGCGATCATGTTCGGCATCGCGGTGGTCATGGCCTTTGCGGGCTGGATCGTCACCGAGGCCATGCCCGGTATCGGCACCGTGCTCGTCTTCGGCGCCTTGATCGCCACCCTCGTTCTCGGCTTCGTCAACGCCCTCAAGCGGCAGGTCAGCCCGCCGCTCACCATGCTCTACGCCGTCGTGTCGGGCTTCATGCTCGGCGCCGTGAGCTACTGGTACAACCAGATCGCGCTGCAGTCCGACTATGAGGGCCTGGTGCTGCAGGCGGTCCTCGCGACCTTCACGACCTTCGGCGTCATGCTGCTGCTCTACGGCACCGGGATCGTCAAGGTCACCAACAAGTTCATGAAGTTCATGCTCGTGGCGATGGTGTCCTACTTCTTCATCGCCGTGGCGTCCTTCGTGGCCGCAATGTTCGGCGTCGGCGGGGGCTGGGGCTTCTACGGCGTCGGCACGCTGGGCCTGCTCCTGTGCATCTTCGGCGTCGGACTGGCGGCGTTCAGCCTCATGCTCGACTTCGAGGCCATCAAGCAGGGCGTGGCCATGGGGCTGCCCGAGCGCGAGTCGTGGCGCATGTCCTTCGGCCTGCTGGTGACGTTGGTGTGGCTCTACCTCGAGTTCCTGCGGCTCTTCGCCATCATCGCCTCCGGCCGCGACTAGCGCAGGATCGCGAGACCCGTGGCCGATGACGGCGACGATGCCCATCGCGAGTTGCGCCGCGTCGTCGACCGGCTCCGATCCATGCCCTTGACGCGGCTGGGGCTGCACGCCGTCGCCGCACGGGTACTTGCCCAGGACCTGGCCGATCGTGGTGCGGACCTGGCTGGTCATCAGCGGTACGTCGTACCCGATGTGGGCGACGCCGCAGTGGGCGACCAGGTGGCCGTGACCGGGCGCGACCTGCTGGTTCTCACCGGTCCCGGTGACACGCAGTGGTTGGCGGGGCGGCTGAGGGACTTCCGGCTCGACCTCTAGCGCGTCATCCGCTGATGTCGTCGGCCAGGGCGGGCAGGATCTCGCCCTCGCCACCGAGTCGCCAGGCGGCGATCACCTCGGGCAGCAGGGCCTGCGCTGCCGCCGTGTATCCATCGGTGGAGGGATGGAAGCGGTCCTCGGCGAACATCACGTCGGGCCGCTCGTCGAATTCCGGCCCGAGCCGGGCTCCCAGGGAGACGGGGCGGCCGCCTTCGGCCAGCGTCGCCTCTGCCTGCGCCGCGGCCAGCCGGCGGGACGATCGGCGCATCACGGCGCGCAGCGGCTGGGGCACCGGCTTGACGGTGCCGAGGTCGGGGCACGTGGCCATGACCACCTCGATGCCCTCCTCGCGCAGCCGGCGGATTGCTCGCCGCAGGCGTCGCGCGGAGAGCGCGCGGGGCACGAGGTGCGTGACATCGTTGGCGCCCACCATGATGACGGCCACATGCGGCCTGGTCCACATGGCGCGGTCGATCTGCGGGTCCAAGTCGCTCGTCTGCGCGCCGATGACCGCGTGGTTGCTCAGGGTCACTGTGCGCCCCGACACCTCGGCCAGCGCCGTGGCAAGGATCGCGCCCATGGTGTCATCGGGCCGCTCGGCTCCCAGTCCCGCCGCCCCGGAGTCGCCGAGCACGGCGAGACGGATCGATGTGCCGGTGCCGCTGCCGTATCGCCCGTCGGCGTACGGAGCAGTCGTCGTGCGCGGACCGATGCGGCGGCGCGCCTCGAAGGCCTGTGCCGTGAGGAGGCCGCCGACGGCGACCACGCTGGCGCCGATCGCGGTGGCGGCCTTGGCGAGGGGACCGGGCATCAGCCGCGGGCCCGCAGGAAGCCGCGCACCTGCTCCCGGGCGTTGTCGCGGATCTCGGGCCCGTGCGTGAAGGCCGCGATGCGGTAGTCGACCTCGCCGAGGGCGTGGGCGGTCTCGACATTTTGCCGGAACGACGTACACACGACCTTGGTCGGCCAGCTCATGCGGGAGTTCATGTTGAAGATCGAATCACCCGTGATGAGTACGCCGCTTCCCGGATGCAGCAGCGAGATGTGACCGGGAGTGTGCCCGGGAGTGTGCAGCACGCGCAGGCCACCCGCGACGTCAAGCACCTGGCCATCGACGAGTTCGTGCGCC